>JBEAVK010000417.1:0-4180 GCA_041160955.1 Bacteroidota bacterium | reverse complement strand
GTACCTTGCACATTGAGGAGGCTTTTGAGGCGTTGCTCGGTGGTGCGTGCAATGGCAATTTGCGTTTCTATTTTCCTGACTTGCGTTTGCAAATCCTCGTCAAAAAGTTTGACAAGCAGAGTTCCTGCACTCACTTTTTTGCCTTCTGGCAAATTGAGCGTAATCACACGACCTGCTATTTCAGGATGCAATTCAGTTTGCTCCAACGGTAATAATGTGCCGCCTGCCGTGATCGCATTGTCCAAAATTGAAGTGCCAACAATGACACCCTGTATATTATCAACAGGCATTGGCGCACGTTTGAAATTGGCGGTTTCCTCGCTTTTTTTGCCGCAAGAAAACAAGGAAAGTATCAGTAAAAGTGTAAATATTTTTTGTTGCATCGTTGCAGTTTTGTCGTATTGAGAACAAAGGTAGATCATTTTCCTGCGTTTTGCCAAGGTTCGGTACAAACACCGTAAATTTGTGAGCAAAATAAGATCAATATGCAAAAATTAATTCTTTTTCTTTCATTTATTTTAGCAACGCTCAATGTTTTTTATGGCGCATACAGGCCAGAAACAACACCGACCGAAACATTAGAGACCAATATGGAAAGCACCACGACTACTAGTAATACTAAATGTCCCGGCAATCCAGAAGAACTCGGCAGGGTGTGTTGGAATAGGCAGTTGGACAGTGCCACGGTACAATCCAAAGCAACGGGCAAACCTATCCTGATACTTTTTCAGGAAGTACCCGGTTGTAGCAATTGTACCCGATACGGGAATTCTACCTTATCGCATCCGCTAATTGTGGAAGCCATCGAGGATTTATTTGTGCCGCTTTGTGTGTATAATAACAAAAAAGGTGCAGATGCAAAAGTGTTAGAGCAATACAATGAGCCGGCATGGAACAACCCAGTAGTACGTATTGTAAACTCGGGGGGCAAGGATTTGACACAACGCATGCCCGATTTTAGGTCACAGGCAGAAATCGTACGCGGTATGGCAACAGCATTAAAAGCAGCGGGTAAAACACCGCCAGCGTATTTGAATCTGTTGGAGGAAGAACTCAGTGCGCGGGAACTCGGCTTAGACACTGCCACTTTTAGCATGTACTGCTTTTGGAGCGGTGAAGGCATTTTGGGTGAAATACCCGGCGTGATAGAAACAGAACCCGGTTTTCAAGATGGAAAGGAAGTGGTAAAAGTCGTATTTGATCCATCAAAAGTAAAAAGATCTGAATTAGAACAAAAAACAATACCAAAAGGTATCACCGCTTGTGCTAAAAACACAGGTTTCCGAATGGACAAAACCCCCAAATATTACCTGTCCAATACACCTTGGCAGTATGTGCCAATGACCACACTGCAAGCCTGCCGCGCCAATAGTATGTTGGGAAATGGCGCAACACCTGAATCGGTACTTTCACCACGCCAGATTGCCGTGTATCAAACATTAAAAGACAGTAACAGCAAACGCCTTTCGAGTGCTATTGGTAAAAAAGATTTGGCAAAGGCATGGAAAGCCGTAGAATAGCCGAATCATTTGGTCGGCATTTTAGTACCGTTAATATTGATTTAGGCGCCGTTTACTCGTATAGATTTGTACGGCAAAAAAACAATATATTTTCTTTAAAAAAAAATGAAAAAAAATTTGGTGGAACGAAATTGAGGCGTACTTTTGTGACACATTAGTTGAGTTGCTATTAAATTTGATAGTAAGGCTTTTGGAAGATTATACCAATTATGGCTCCTTGCGAGCAACATATATTAAAGAAGTTTTCATTTGGTTTTTTGGGGTTTTACGGGGGCTGTCAGGAATGATGGCCCCTGTTCTTTTTAGGCAAACCTAGTGCGTTACCACCACCTGTTTTGCCCATTGTTCATGGTTCGCCAACAAGCGAAGCGTATAAGTACCCACTGGCAAGTCATGTACCTGAAAAGTGAGGTTTTGCGCAGTTATATCCGCTGTTTTTTCGCGCACCACACGCCCGCTATTGTCCAGCAATTGTGCCACCAAATTTTGATGACCCGTATTGTTTAGAGACCATGTTACCATCAAATTTTCTTTGGCTGGACTTGGTGCTACTTTTATTTCAGCAAGCCCAGTTATTTCATTGCTCCCTACTGTACAATCCACCGTAATTGTTTGCTGTACGTCTGTATCCAAATTGAGGTTTTGTGTTACTGTTGTGCCATTGGGGCAAGTAACTTTTACTTTGTATTTCCCTTTGAATCCGCGTACCGATGCCTTTCCGTCTTGGGCAGTTGTCAATGTTGTATTGGTCCACCATTTGTTGAATACTTGATCTATAAATGCCGTTCCGCTGGGCTTCACCGACCAATCTGTGTTATAAATAGGCGCATTACCCAGCCAGTGCGCACCATCCCAAAACCCCCACATCAAAAAGCCCTTCATACTCGGGTGCGCAAATGTGATGGTGAGTATATCACGCATATAGGATGCTTGTACTGTTTGAGATGCAAGAATATTGATATCATATTCCGTTATTTTGGCCTCTAGTCCGTAGGTGTTCCAAAAGTCGTCGTAAATTTCTTTTACACGCGGAATACCCGTTGGCGATGTAGAAAAGTGGCCTTGAAAACCAATGCCTTCGATCGGTGCTCCGGCTGCTAAAATTTCATTGATACGTGCTTTCCATGTTGCAATACCATTATTGGGCAAATCGCCCTGCTCTATGGCAATAAAATCATTGGTATATAGTTTTTGATTGGGGGCCAGCGAATCGGCTTGTTTATAAATTTCTGCGTACAATTCACGCCCTGTTACATACCCCGGTTTGCCTGCCAAAGCGTTGGCGTAATCGTTATTGGTAGTAAATTCGTTGATCACATCCCAATCATTGACGGCGGTACCAACACCCGGATAGCTCAAGATCGTATTTAAGTGGTTGCGGATACGGGTTTTGAGCAAAGTGGTATTGGTAGGATTGGCTGCAATATCGGCAGGGGAATATGCCCAACCGGGCCAAACTAAATTATGTCCACGCACCGTAATACCTCGATCTGCGCACCATTGTATATCGGAAGCAATAGCGGCTTGGCTACTAAACCAATGTTCTTCCCAAGCCGGCCATTTCAAATCATTTTCAAAAACTACCTCGTTAAAACCATGACCTAAACCATCCAAATCGGTGAGTTTTTGTTGGTAAATATTGTTTTGTGCGCTACCACCATTGAATCTGTTACTCACCACAGCAGTACCAAATTTGAAATCATGTTGTTCCATTTCTACTTTTACCTCGGCATTCGGGATGGGCTGTCCTGCGGCATTCAGTACTGTTAAATTGAGGTTGGCTTTGCGCAATTGATCGATACTAGCAGCCGCCTCAGCACGCCAAGGCGCATCAGGTTCAATGCCCGGGTACGAGTCATTATTGAGCGCAACAGGCAATTGGCTATAAAAAACAGTGTTTTTATAATTCAACAAGGCCGCTCCACCAATTTCAACTGTTTGTGATAACCATGCGAGGTGCAATCCAAAATTTAATTGGCCTACACTATAAGCAGCCGTTGATTGAAAAGGAAGCATATAGATTTTCCATTCGGAAGAGAGATTGACGGTAGCAATCACCTCTTTATTGTAGGTTGTGCTGTGTTCTACAAAGATATTCACTTTTGCATTCGGCGTAGCACTCCGCAGCCAAATAACGGCCAAACAGCGGTCAGCAGTAGCAATACTGGTTTGAGCTGGGTAAATATGCCCTGCAGTCCAAGGATCTGCGCCTTGTGCAACCGTTCTGCGTTGAATATCCTTAAAAATTTGATCGGTCACCGTCAAATTAGTGGTAGCCCCCCCATAATTAGAGCTAATAGCAAATGTCCCCGATTCCGTGGAGGGTAGCAAGGAAACTGGGGTATTGGGTAGTCCATTTTCCGTATTAAGTTTGTTGATTAATGTGGTTTGGTAGGTTTGGGCGTGTAATTTGCCCATAAATAGTGTCAAAATAAAATAAAATAGCGTTAATCTCATGTTTATAAATTGTGCTTGTTAAATGTGTTTATGGCTGTAGTTTTTTTGTGCCACATGATAAGGAATGAGATTTAAATAAAGATACAAATTTAGCGGCCTTATTTTGCCCCTCTTTTCGTTATTCATCGGTTGTTTAGCACCACTAAACGCCCTCTTCATGCCTTAATAGTGACAAAATCGTCTCCCCAAATCTGTACCTTTAT
>JBEAVK010000408.1:0-3154 GCA_041160955.1 Bacteroidota bacterium | reverse complement strand
CTTTTCAATAATTATTCCGTACCCT
Source organism: Bacteroidota bacterium (assembly GCA_041160955.1). GTDB lineage: Bacteria > Bacteroidota > Bacteroidia > Chitinophagales > Saprospiraceae > M3007. Next base: position 3,129 of record JBEAVK010000408.1, on the reverse strand, counting down.
GCGAAGATTCTATTTGGGTCAATCTGCCCCAAGTCAACGATTCGGCTACAGTGGATTTGCTGCTGCAACCCGTTATCTCCTGCCCGCTGATGGAGGTAAATATCGCTTCTAATTTTATCCGGCGTTGTTTTGATAACCAATATATCATCCAATATTGCAACGCAGGTACAGCACCCGCACCTAACGCGCAAGTCACGATCAACCTTTCCGACGATGTGGCATTTGTGAGCAGCACCATTCCGGGCAGTAATGTGGGTGGCAATAATTGGCAGTTTTCGGTGGGTGAAGTACAACCCGATGATTGTGGTTCATTTTCGTTGGTATTTCACGTTATTTGCGATTCTACGGTGCTGGGGCAGTCGATTTGTGCCACGGCGCATATCACACCTGATAGTATTTGCAGCCCTGCTAATACCAACTGGTCGGGTGCGGAGGTCATGGTGGATGGTTTTTGCGAAGGAGATTCGGTGCGTTTTACGATTCGGAATATTGGATTTGGCGATATGACCGAAGAGCAGGAGTATATCGTGATTGAAGACGATGTGATTTTGTTCCAAAATCCGTTTTTTTTAGAGGCGCTGGATTCCGTGGTATTTAGAGTCCCCGCCAATGGCAGCACATGGCTACTGCAAGCCGAGCAGGAACCTACTTTTCCGTTTGTGTCCATGCCTTTTGCGAGTGTGGAAGGTTGTGGCTTGAACCTGGGCGGGTTATTTAGTTTGGGTTTTGTGACACAATTTAGCGAACAGGACGGCAATCCGTTTTTTTCTAGAGAATGCCGCGAAGTGATTGGTTCTTATGATCCTAATGAAAAATTGGCGCAGCCAAAAGGTGTGTACGACAAGCATTTTATCTATCCGGGGACAGACATTGAGTATCAAATTAATTTCCAAAATACCGGTACCGACACGGCATTTACCGTTGTTATTCGGGATACATTGTCGTATGGACTGGATATAGCAACCTTCCGAGCGGGTATTTCGAGCCATACGTATCAGGTGGATGTATCGGGTTATGGGGTTTTGAAATTCACTTTTGACAATATACTGCTACCAGATAGCAATATCAATGAAGCGGCATCACATGGTTTTGTGCGGTTCCGAATTACGCCCAAAGACACGTTGCAACTGGGTTCGCGCATCGAAAACCGAGCGGGTATTTATTTTGATTTTAATCCGCCGATCATCACCAATACGGTATTTCATACGGTGGACACTGGTTTTATGGAGCGGAAAATGGTCGCTGTACACGGCTTACCTGATGCCGAAAATGGGCGTATTTTTCCGAATCCTGTTCGTGCTGGCGGGTACTTGTTTTTTGAAGATATGAGCGCGGCACATCGCATTGTGCTGATGGATCCTTATGGTAAAGTCGTGCTGCAAGCCAATGGTAGCCACAAAATCAGGATTCCGGATGGACTTGCTGGTGGGGTGTATTTTTTGGAATGGCGGGGCGTGAACGGGGGGCGTTTTTGGGGAAAATTGGTGGTGTTGGAGTGAGGTAGTACAATGCTTACAAAGTACTTATAGCCGTTAATCGGGTATCGAATTTGGCTATAAGTCAATTATTTTTACACTTATAGCCGTTAATCGGGTATCGAATTCGGCTATAAGTCGATTATTTTTGCACTTATAGCCGTTAATAGGGTATCGAATTTGGCTATAAGTCGATTTAGGTGTATATTTGTGCCAGTTTTACATATAAATTCACATCTATGCTCATTGGTAGAAAAGAAGAATCACTACTCCTTAAAAAATTGGCCAAGTCCGATAGATCTGCCTTTGTAGCAGTCTATGGTCGGCGACGTGTGGGTAAAACATATCTGATCAGAAATGTTTTTGAAGGCGAATTTGCTTTTCATCTTACTGGTTTAGCCAATACAAAAACAGAAAAACAATTGGTTAATTTTCAGGCTGCTCTCGTACGCTTTTTCCCAGCATACGAAGAAAAACAGGCTGCAAAGGACTGGTTTTCTGCTTTTATTCAACTTGAATATGCGCTGGAGAGTAGTCCCAAGGCAAAAAAAATAGTATTTTTGGATGAAATGCCTTGGATGGATAACCGTAATTCAGGTTTTTTGTCTGCATTAGAGCATTTCTGGAATAGTTGGGCGAGTGCACGAAATGATGTATTACTGATTGTATGCGGATCAGCAGCATCATGGATATTGAATAATTTGATTAACAATCATGGCGGTTTACACAATCGGGTGACCCATCACTTGCCTATTGAGCCGTTCACATTATTGGAATGCGAGCAGTTTTTTCAAAGTCGGATGGCAACATTTACGCGTTACCATATTTTACAATTGTATATGGTATTGGGCGGCATTCCTTTTTACTTAGATATGATTGATTCCGCTCAAAGTGCGGCTCAAAATATAAATCGGTTATGTTTCTCTTCAAAAGGGGCTTTGCGGCGTGAATTTGACAATCTTTACCCGTCGCTTTTTAAAAATGCGGCTAAACACTTAGCGATTATAGAAGTGCTTGCCAAAAAATCAAAAGGAATGGAACGAGATGAATTAATTCGAGATGCTGGCCTTCAAAACAACGGTAATACAAGCAAAATTTTGAAGGAATTGGAGGAAAGCGGCTTTATTAGGCGTTACCATACTTTTGGTAAGAATTTGCGCAACGCATTGTATCAATTGACCGATTTTTATTCACTATTTTATCTAAAATTTATCAGATCCAATAATACATCACTTGACGCGGATTTTTGGTTAAACAGCCTTGATAGCCCTGATATAAGGACATGGAGTGGTTATGCTTTTGAACAGATATGTTTCGCTCACCTTACTGCCATTAAAAAAGGGTTGGGTATTGGGAATGTTCAAACCAATTCATCCGCATGGGTGGGGAGTCATAATAATCAAAAAGTACAGATTGATATGGTGATAGATCGGCGCGATCATGCTATTTCAATTTTGGAAATGAAGTTTTCCTTAAATGCTTTCGTTATTGATAAAAAATATGCTGACAATTTGCGCCAAAAAATCTTTGTTTTTAAAGAGGCGACTCAAACAAATAAAGCAATTTTTATGGGCTTTGTTACTACTTTCGGTGTAGAGCAAAATGAGCATTCAATGGCCTTGGTGCAAAATAATTTGACCATGGATGTATTATT
>JBEAVK010000383.1:0-27068 GCA_041160955.1 Bacteroidota bacterium | reverse complement strand
TTAACTATATAAGGTGAATTTAGGTTAAGATTTAATTTATATTACAGACTGAACGATTTGTTTAATGGTTTCGTTGTCGCCCATGGTATAATAATGCAAACAAGGAACGCCCGCTGCTTTTAGTTCTTTTGATTGTTGGATACACCATTCAATTCCCACTTGTTTTACTTCCGCATCGTCTTTAGCATGCACGATTGCCTTAACGAGTTCCTCTGGCATATTGATAAAAAACTTTCTCGGAATGGCATTCAGTTGATATTTTTTTGTCAAAGGCTTCAAACCCGGAATAATAGGCACTTCAATACCTGTTGCACGGCATTTTTCCACGTATTCGAAGTATTTTGCATTGTCAAAGAACATTTGAGTAACAATATAATGTGCTCCGGCCTCTACCTTGGCTTTAGTAAAATGAAGGTCGGATGCGATATTGGGGGATTCAAAGTGTTTTTCAGGATAGCCGGCAATACCGATACAAAACTCTGTTGGTTCACCATTGGTAATGCTCGTGTCCAAATATTGGCCTTTATTCATACCTTCAATTTGTTTCACCAAGTCCACAGCAAATTTATGACCATCATCTTCGGGAATAAATTTATCCTCGAACTGCCGTGGGTCGCCCCTAAGTGCAAGCACATTATTGATACCTAGGAAATTAAGGTCAATTAGAGCGTTTTCAGTTTCTTCAATGGAGAACCCGCCGCAAATGAGGTGTGGAACAGCATCTACGCCATAGCGGTTCATGATCGCAGCGCAAATACCGACTGTACCGGGGCGTTTGCGAATTGCTGTTTTTTCGTAATATCCGGAGGGTCTTTTTTTGTACAAAAACTCTTCTCTGTGGTATGTAACATCAATAAATGGAGGTTTAAATTCCATTAATCCATCCAATGCCTTAAATATAGCTTGCATACCGCCACCTTTGAGTGGGGGTAGAACTTCAAAAGAAATTAGTGTTTTGCCTTTTGCCTTAATAAAATGGTCGGTAACTTTCAAAATGTGTTATATTTTTCTAGTATTATTATACTTAGTCTAAAGATGCAAATAACGGTAGTTATGAATGTATCTTGTTGTTATTTTTTTGTAAAAAATTATTTCTCATTGTGATCTACCAATTCCATCACTGTTCTGAATACTGCATACTTACCATCATAGCGCAATTTGGTCGCTTTTTGTAATTCGGAAGCAAATTCTTCCAAATAGCGTTGTAGGTGCATCATATCTTTTGCTAGGTATTGGATGGTATAAATTTCGGATTCGGTGTGCTCGTGGCTCAGCAATCGGCCCATTCGATAAGAGACAAACATACCAGTCATCATCACATCGGGGATATGGGTTTCTTTCATCCATTGCAGCCAATCTTGCTCAATATCAGTATCAAGGGTAATGGTTACGTTATATATTAACATAGAATTTCGATTACAGAATAGTCAAATAAGTGTCTTTATGTTATTTGGGCGATACTACGGGTACTAGGTTTTCGAATGTATTAGAAATACCAAAAAAGTGCCAAGTCATAGCCTTCCAAACGGCTTTAAAATTTTTAAAATCCAATTTTAATCCATATTTTATGAATTGTTTGGGCAATACAATATACCACATATAAACATAAAATGCTACTTTAGTGCGCGGGTAATTTCTTTTCACAAACAGCATCCGATTTCGGTGGATAAAATAGGTTTTAAGTGGGCTATTGGCACCAACTGTAGCACTTTCCTTATGATAGATACGTGCTGTAGGATTTATCCAAATAGAAAGTCCTGCTTTTCTCATCCGCTCACACCAATCCAATTCTTCATAATACAAAAAGAATTGCTCGTACATCGGGCCTACTTTTTCTAGTACGTCCCTCGATACCATCATAGCAGCACCGTGTGCATAAGCCGTGAGTTCAGGTACCAGAAACTGTCCAGCATCCATTTCTCGCTCGCCGATAATCCTATTTCGAGCCGTAATAGGCGATACTGGAGTCATTCCTGCATACTGAATCCTTTCGCCAATTGCGCTATCCTCATTAAAATAGCAAATTAAAGGGCTTAATGCACCACAGTCGGGGTGTGCTTCGTAAAAACCGACTAAGCGGTCAATACAGAAATAAGTGAGTTCGGTATCATTATTAACAAAAAAAAGGTATCGGCCCCTAGCGGTGCCGATACCCAAATTATTTCCTCCGGCAAACCCAAGATTATTTGCGCTACGAATAAACTTAATTTCAGGAAAGTGTTGCTTTAAATATCCCTCGGGATTTTCTTTACTTGCATTATCAACAACAATGACCTCCAAATCTCGAAAACCTTGATCCCTTATGCTTTGGAGCAAAGCGCAAGTTACCTGAGTCTGATTATAATTGACTGTAATTATTGAAACGAGGGGTAAAGCCACTGGTGTTTATTATATTCAAACGTTCTCTTTTTGGATAAACGCTGTAAATGTTTTGAACAAAATGCGAAAATCAGTAAACAGATCGTGCTTTTTTGAATATAGTACATCCAAGCCAATCCGCTCTTCGGTACTCATCTCCGATTGCCCCCTTTTAGATACCTGCCATAAGCCGGTTAGGCCGGCGGGTGCTAAAAAACGCGCACTATGATTTTCAGTTACTAATTGATCTGCCTCATAAACGGGTAATGGACGATTACCCACCAACGACATTTCGCCTTTTAGAACATTAAATAATTGTGGTAGTTCATCAATACTGTATTTTCGGATAAATTTCCCTACTTTTGTAACACGTGGATCATTGTTGAACTTGACAAAGGTAGCGCCCGATCCATATTGGTTGTATGTTTTTAATTCGTTTAATCGCTGATCTGCATCTGCATACATAGAGCGAAACTTCCAAAATTTAAACGTTTTAAAACCAGCGCCTATGCGATTCGAACAATAAAAAATGGGGCCTTTTGATTCCAACCTTATTGCCATTGCAGTTAGGAGCATAATCGGAAAAAAAAGTATCAATGCGACTAATGCTCCCACAATATCGATCCATCTTTTTATGCTTTTGGCACCATAGTGGGGTGATCGGGTAGCAGCAGTGGGCAGGTCTTCGATAGTATCAAGTACCGCTGGTTTGTTTTCCCAGTGGTAATTCAGCACCGATTTTAAGCGATTGCAATCAATAGGTTGTAAAAAATAATCATCGGCACCTGCTTCAATATAGTGTTCGCCCAAGCCCCAATGTATTCTTTCTGAAACAACGAGCATTGGCATTTGCCTAAAGATGGGATGGTTATTGATTTGTGTCAGCAATTTAAGGCGATTATCATCGACCCATTTAGCGTTAAAAACAATACCTGTTCGGCTTATATCTTGGTACATTAAGCGACTTTCGAGCCATTCAATGGCAGATTCGGCACTTGTAACTAAATGATACCGAAACGGTATTTGGTCTGTAAGATCCAGTTCGACTATTGGTGTTATGCTGCTTGAAACACCTATAAAAAGTACTGTATCCTGTAATTGATCTTTGTTTGATTGTATGTAAACGGTTGCTCCCATAATTGTGGATGGCGGTAACTGGTTATCTGATGCAGTAAATGTTTGCGTTTTACTTAACTTATGACTTATATGCCACGGTTTTTTTGTAAAATATAAACAAGTACACTGAATCACATAATTACCAGTTGTTTAAAAAATTCATGAGAAGGATTAAATAATTCAAGCAGTAACAGGTTCGATCAAGACATGATCGCCATGCACCACATTCGGGGTAGCACTCGGATAGTCCAGACTTTGTGCCTTGTTGATGCCCTTAATTTGATTCAATAAATTACTCGGGGTTGAAATGTGCCAAACTCCTGGTTGCGGAATAGCCTGAGGTGCTGGCGTTAGTAGTATGACCGGAATATCGGCATACATACCACTGTGTTTAAGGAATTGCAAAAAATCGGGCGTAGTACTGTTTATATTTTGGTCATTATCTGCCAAAATAAAATCAGGTTTTTTCCCTCGTTTTAGCCACCCACTTGCCTCCGCTTTATTGCGGGCAGTAAGGACAGTAAATTCATCCGATAAAATAGACTCATATATCCGTCTAAGGTTATCTCGATGTTCAATCAGTAGTACATTTTTTTTCATAATAATCGGTGCAATTTATAATCGGTAAAATTTAAATAACTACAAAACAAAAACATTAAAAGAGTCAATACGTACTGCGGTAGCAATACGTGACGATCAATTCAATGGAAGCATAAATAGAACAACGATGAGTTTGATTGCAACACGAAGTAAACGCAAGTAGCGAAACGCTACCTTATTTTGGCGGAAGAATGGATTAAAAAAAATAACTACCTCATTGAAGTCTAATAAAAGACCTCAAATAATTAATTATTAAACAGAAAAAATCGTGCCAAAACTGGGGGAGATAAAAAATTACAAATTTTTTAATAAATCGGCAGCCGTAGGGGGGAAGGCTGTGGGTGGATTAATTTCAAGATGCAAAGGTAAAGTATTAATGTTTAAAAAGAATATGAATTTTAAAAGAAAAGGCAAAAAAAATTTTTTTGTTATATTTTAAACTTTATTGCCAAATTTGCGCTGCCAAAAAAAGAGAATGAAAAGATAAAATTATGCAAGAAAATGTCATTTCTATTTTGCTTTGGGCTGGAATAGCCGTTGTTTGCTATGCTTACTTAGGGTATGGTATTATTTTGTTTGGTCTGTTGAAGACTAGGCGTTTTTTATATCCTTCCCCCGTAAGCATTAAAGAGACGCACAGTAGCCACAAAGTCACATTTATCGTTTGCGCATTTAATGAATCCGGGTGGATTGCAGAGAAAATTAAGAACTCGGTGGGGCTTTATTTTCCTGCCGATCATATCCGTTTTGTTTTTGTCACAGATGGCTCTTCGGATGATACGCCACAACGCGCAAAGGCCACATTTGAAGGGATCAAAGATTGCCCCACATGGCATATCTTACACCAACCCGAACGGCGTGGCAAAATTGCCGCATTTCATCGGGCTATGCTTCAATTTGGGCAATGGGAAAACGTACCGGATAATCAGCACATTATATTAAGCACCGATGCCAATACGCTACTCAATTCGGTGGCTATAGAAAAGATTGTGGCCCATTTTAATGATCCTAAAGTAGGTGCTGTAGCAGGCGAAAAACGAATTCGTATGGGCGAAAAAGACGCTGCAAACTCCGCAGGTGAAGGTATTTATTGGAAATATGAAAGTTTACTCAAAAAATGGGATGCCGAACTATGGACTGTTGTAGGCGCCGCTGGTGAACTTTTTGCCTTCCGTGCAGCGGCTTATGAAGCAGTACCACAAGATACATTGGTAGAGGATTTCTACCTTACTATGCGGATTGCTCAAAAAGGTTACCGCGTAGCCTACGAACCCGACGCTTATGCCGTTGAGTCGTCCTCGGCATCTGTAAGCGAAGAAATGAAGCGAAAAGTGCGGATTGCCGCAGGCGGATTACAAGCGGTGGTAAGGCTCGCACCTTTGCTTAATTTTTTCAAATATGGTACTATCTCCTTCCAATATATTTCCCATCGTGTTTTGCGCTGGACATTGGCGCCGCTGTTTTTGCCGGTTATTTTCTGCACCAATGCGCTATTGGCTTTTAAAGAAAATACATTTTATACCGCTCTTTTCATCTTACAAATGATTTTTTACACCTGCGCTCTACTTGGTTTTGTGCTAGAACGTCGCCAACTCAAAATTAAAGCATTTTTTGTCCCTTATTATTTTTGCCTCATGAATTACGCTATGTATGCGGGCTTCTTCCGCCTTATACGCGGCAAACAATCGGTAGTTTGGGAAAAATCCAAACGGGCAGATGAACAGTAAGGATGTACCTTTGCTTAAATCTCATTCCTAAGAAATAATAAAACAATAAGTTGTAATTTCTTGCTAAAAAGAGTGGAAATTCCTTGTGGCAGCCTTACCTTTGCCCCTCGCTCCTAATCTTTACTCAAATAAATCGAATATACTTTATGTACGCAGACCGCATTGCTCCTTTATTAAATATTTCTTCCAAACGCATCCAATCGGTAATCGACTTGCTAGAAGATGGCGCAACAGTGCCTTTTATTGCTCGTTACCGAAAAGAGGCTACGGGTTCTTTGGATGAGGTGGAAATAGCAGATATCCAAGACTGGCTTAAAAAACTCAAAGAACTCGACAAACGCCGCGAAGCGATTTTGGGTAGTATCGAAGAGCAGGGTAAACTTACCCCCGAACTTCGAAAAGCAATAGAAAACGCCAGTACAATGACTGAATTGGAGGATTTGTACCTCCCCTATCGCCAAAAGCGCAAAACACGGGCTTCGGTGGCTATTGAAAAGGGGCTTGAGCCTCTTGCCAAACGAATTTTTACACAACGCGACCGCGAAGTGGAAAGCATTGCCGCTGCTTATCTCACCGACCAAGTAACTTCCGTAGATGATGCCCTTCAAGGTGCGCGGGATATCATGGCTGAATGGGTCAGTGAAGACCTCAAAGCGCGCGATAAAGTACGCCGCCACTTTACGAAAGGTGCTGTAATTACTTCCAAACTTGTAAAAGGCAAAGAAGCAGAAGCTGCCAAGTATCGCGATTATTTCGACTGGAACGAACCGCTTAAAAACTGCCCCAGCCACCGCTTATTAGCCATGCGCCGCGCCGAAGAAGAAGGTTTTTTGCGCGTGGGTATAGCACCGGAGGAAGAACAAGCCATACATGATCTGGAAAATATTTTCCTCACAGGATCGGGAGAAAGTACGCAACAAGTGCGGATGGCGGTGAAAGACAGTTATAAACGCCTGCTACAACCCGGTATTGAAACAGAATTTCGCAATTTATCAAAAGAAAAAGCCGATTTAGAGGCTATTTTGGTCTTTGCCGATAACCTGCGCCAATTATTGCTTTCCGCTCCATTGGGCGAAAAACGCGTATTGGGCATCGATCCAGGATTCAGAACCGGATGTAAAGTAGTGGTACTAGATGCCAACGGAAACTTAGTTAAAAATACGGCGATTTACCCCCACGAACCACAGAATAGAGTATTTGAAGCGCGGGCAGAAATTGAAAGCCTTGTCGAACGCTACCAAATAGAGGCCATTTCGGTCGGAAATGGTACGGCTGGCCGCGAAACAATGGACTTTATCCAAAAATCGAATTTTGGCCGTGCCGTAGAACTCTTTCAGGTCAGCGAAGCCGGTGCATCTATTTATTCCGCTTCCGATGTGGCACGCGAAGAATTTCCGAACGAAGATATTACCGTTCGGGGAGCCGTTAGTATTGGCAGAAGGTTGATAGATCCTTTGGCGGAATTGGTTAAAATTGATCCTAAAAGCATAGGTGTAGGCCAATACCAACACGATGTAAACCAAACCCAACTCAAAGATAGCCTCGACCGAACAGTACAAAGTTGCGTGAATGCCGTGGGTATTAATATCAATACTGCAAGCAAGCATTTATTGACTTATATTTCTGGTCTTGGTCCAGTTTTAGCGCAAAATATAGTGAATTACCGCGCCGAAAATGGTGCTTTCCGCCGCAGGAGCGATTTGAAAAAAGTAGCCCGTTTGGGCGATAAGGCTTACGAACAATGCGCGGGTTTCTTGCGTATCCGCGAAGCCGAAAATCCACTCGATAACACGGCAGTTCACCCCGAACGCTATGATGTGGTGACACAGATGGCCAAAGATATCCAATGTACCGTACCTGATTTGATCACCAATCGCGAACTTCGTCAAAAAATCGACCTGAAAAAGTATGTCAAAGCAGATATTGGCTTACCCACGTTGCAAGATATTTTGAAAGAATTGGAAAAGCCTGGTCTCGATCCACGTGGCTCTGCCAAAGCATTTGAGTTTGCCAATGTCCGTTCTTTGGATGATTTATCCGTTGGAATGATTTTACCCGGCATTGTTACCAACATTACAGCGTTTGGCGCGTTTATAGATATTGGTATCAAAGATTCTGGTTTGGTACACCTTTCTCAAATGGCAGATAAATTTGTCAAAACGCCATCCGAAGTGGTAACTCTGAACCAGCAAGTCACTGTTAAGGTGCTAGAAATTGATTACCAACGCAAACGAGTCGCACTCAGCATGAAAGGCATTTAGACTATGTATGTTTCTCCCACATATCGCCTCCGGATTTACCGCGATTTCAAAGCTATCGATCCCAAAGATCCCTATAGCGTGATTCGGTATTACGAGCAGTATGAAGAAGCATTAAACACTTTAGGGTTGGATGAATATTTGGATTGCACACTAGCCTATACCGATGCTTTGTTTGAGGCAGACGAGTATAATCGGCACATTGTGATGTGCGACCATTTAATAGAATTGGTGATGCGCGAAAGCATGACTTATTTTGGGGGCGAGGATATTTTTGCTAAATTATTGTTTCGTAAAGGTGTAACCTACTACAATTTAAACGATCACGAAAATGCGCTTCGGGTATTCAAATCCGTTGCAAAAATTGCACCCAATCATCCACAAACGAGTATTTTATTATACAGTTGTTTGAGGGAGCAAACCCCACCCAAACGGCTCAAATTCCGTGCTTGGGGGCTTTTGTGCTTTTTGCTCTCTGCTATTTCTGCGGGCACTGGCGGATTAGTTATTCAGCCGTTTTATCCCGATTGGATGAACATTTCGACCATAATTACCATCACGCTCTTTGTTTCGGGTGGATTAGTCTATCTTTACGGCGAATTAGACCATTATTTATGGTGTAAAAAGACCGTCCGTAACTGGACTGTACCAACGTGATTTAATGAAGGAACTTATCAAAAAATGGGTCAAAAGCATCCCTATTGCATTTACCCGTAACCAGCAATACGACCAGCAAACCAAAAGAATCATTGCAAAGGTTTGCCATTCCACTACCAATTTTATTGATGTAGGCTGCCACAAAGGCGAGGTATTGGATATTGTATTGAAATTTGCGCCGCAGGGGCAACATTATGGTTTTGAACCTATCCCTGATTTGTTCCAAGGTCTGGTTGAGCGATATAAAAACCAAGATAATTGCACCATCGCGGATATCGCCTTGAGTAAGGAAAATGGCACGGCTACTTTTAATCACGTGGTATCCAACCCTTCTTATAGCGGCCTGCGCAAGCGTGCTTATGACCGTAGCGGTGAGCAGGATACGACAATTACGGTAAGGACACAAAAACTGGACGATTTTTTACCCGCCAATTACCGCCCCGATTTGATAAAAATAGACGTTGAAGGTGCAGAACTATTTGTACTCGAAGGCGCAGTACAGACGCTAAAAAAATACCGCCCAGTTGTTGTTTTTGAGCATGGATTGGGCGCATCGGAATTTTACGAGGCGACTCCAGAACGTATTTTTGATCTTTTTGAATCGTGTGGAATGTCTATATCACTTATGGCGCATTGGTTAAAAGGCTTGCCGCCAATGGACAAAGCGGAGCTGTCAAGGCAGTTTCATACAAAATCCAATTATTATTTTATTGCGCATGCGTAAACCTTATCTAAAAAATTTCGTTTCTAAGCATACAAGATTTAAAAAAAATGCTTGATCTTTGCATCCAATTAATATGACGCACTTTACTATTTATACTATTTGTTGTTGTTGCTGTTGTCCGATAATCGGGCAAAGGGCATCTCATTTCATCATATAGTGATATGTAGATATTAGTCATATAGTTAAATATGCACAAAAGCCCTTTCCCGGATTAGTTCCGCGAAAGGGCTTTTTTAATTTTCAACACTAGAAGATGCAAAGTTTTTTACAACATTTAGACGAAGAACAAGCACGGTGTGCTGGCACTACGCCATCGGTCGTATTGGCCAACACTTTTGCTGATGACGTATATGAATGGCTATTTCCGGTATCGGGTGGCTCGGCGACCGGTGCTGCTGCTGCGCGTTATAAGGACTTGCAGGTGCAGTTGCAGGCATTGTTGCGCCCTTTATCGGTGCAATTGAATACGACCGTGGAACAGGTATCCAACCAGTTTTTTTCGGCAGTCCCCGTTGTTTACGAACAATTAATGCAGGATGCCGCCGCATTTTACCAGTATGACCCAGCCGCCACCGATATTACTGAGGTAATGGCGGCTTATCCGGGGTTCAAGGCCATTACGATCTATCGGTTAGCACACCAATTACACCTTCAAAAAGTGCCGCTATTGCCGCGCCTTTTATCGGAGTACGCACATAGTAAAACGGGGATTGATATCCATCCAGGTGCTACGATTGGCAATTCATTTTTTATAGATCACGGAACAGGAGTAGTTATTGGTGCCACAACTATTATTGGCAACCATGTCCGTATTTATCAAGGTGTTACTTTAGGTGCATTGCAGGTGGACAAATCATTGGCCAACACTAAACGCCACCCCACCATTGAAGACAATTGCGTTATTTATGCCAATAGTACTATTTTAGGCGGGAAAACGACGGTTGGCCACGATTCGGTTGTAGGGGGCAATACTTGGCTCACCGAAAGCGTACCACCATATTCTATTGTGGTGCACCAATCGAAGGTAAAAGTCCGTACACGGGGTTTGGAAGAACCTATTCACTTCGTTATATAATATCTAATATCTAACTAAACAAATAACTATCACAATATTATGAAGGCAAACAATATTTTAGCCACCATTGGCAACACGCCACATGTACGCATTAACCACCTTTTTGGCTCTGACCATGAGGTATGGATCAAACTAGAACGCGCCAATCCAGGTGGCAGTATCAAAGACCGCATTGCATTAAGCATGATTGAAGCCGCCGAAAAAGACGGTACGCTCCGTCCGGGATCGGTGATTATTGAGCCTACTAGCGGTAATACGGGTATTGGTTTGGCGATGGTAGCAGCAGTAAAGGGATACGAACTGATTCTGGTTATGCCAGAAAGTATGTCCATCGAACGCCGCAGATTAATGGCGGCCTATGGTGCAAAATTTGACCTTACGCCACGTGAAAAAGGCATGAAAGGTGCCATTGAACGCGCAGGTGAACTGGTGCGCGAAACCCCCAACTCTTGGATGCCGCAGCAGTTTGAGAACGAGGCAAATATTGCGGTGCACAAGGCTACAACAGTACCCGAAATTCTCGCCGATTTCCCTGATGGCTTGGATTACCTTATTACTGGTGTCGGTACCGGAGGCCATATCACGGCGGTAGGCGAAGTACTCAAAGCCCATTTCCCCAATCTTAAAGTATTGGCCGTGGAGCCAGCATTGAGTCCTGTAATTTCTGGTGGTGCGCCAGGGCCACATCCTATTCAAGGCATTGGTGCGGGTTTTATACCCAAAAACCTCCATACCGAGGTATTGGACGGTATCATACAAGTCTCCAAAGATGCTGCATTTGAGTATGCAAAACGATCTGCTTTAGAAGAAGGGATTTTTGGCGGTATTTCGTCGGGTGCTACTTTGGCGGCTATTGCGCAGCATTTGCCCAATATACCGGCAGGATCGCGTATTCTTGGTTTCAACTACGATACTGGCGAACGGTATTTGTCGATTGAGGGTTTGTTTGAATAAAAAATTTGCAACGGTACAATCTGCATCGGAGCGTCGTTGTGTGAAATGTTTTTTATTCACCGCAACGACGCTCTACAAATATTACGGTGCGCTACGAATATTACGGTGCGCTGCACCTTTTATACGAAAACCCTGCTTTTCAGAAAACCTTATATAAAACGACCCTACTTTTTTCTTGTAATACCCTGCAATAATGATAATTTGTGTTATTTAGATAAAAAACACATAAGTGGCTCATTATCAATTTTTTGTAAGTTAAATTTCGGCTATTAAAGCCTCAAAAAAAACTATTTTCAAACTATTTTAAATTTTTTTTAAAAAAAAACAAACAAAATGTTTTTGTGTGTCAAAAATATGCTTTAGATTTGCACCGTCAAAAATTTTATTCACAGCAGTTATGTGCATCCGGTTACAAAATTACAAGGGCGCACGTTACCAACCAAACTCTACACTACCATGGCGAACGAAAAAGACGCTAAACTAAAAACGCTAGAAGCCACCATTGAACGTTTGGACAAAACGTACGGTAAAGGAACCATTATGCGCCTCGGTGACAGGCAAGCGATCGAAGTAGAAGTGATTTCTACGGGTTCTCTAGGCTTAGACATTGCATTAGGTTGCAATGGTTTACCCAAAGGCCGTATTATTGAAATATATGGTCCGGAATCATCTGGTAAAACAACCTTAGCAATACATGCCATAGCTGAATGTCAGAAAAAAGGTGGTATCGCTGCAATAATTGATGCAGAACATGCTTTTGACCGCTTTTATGCCGAGGCATTAGGGGTGAATACCAATGATTTGCTGATTAGCCAACCTGATAATGGCGAACAAGCCCTTGAAATTGCTGAAAACCTAATCCGCTCTGGTGCGGTAGATATATTGGTCGTGGATTCTGTGGCGGCGTTGGTACCCCGTGCTGAGATCGAAGGCGAAATGGGGGATTCAAAAATGGGATTACAAGCCCGTTTGATGAGCCAAGCCATGCGTAAACTCACTTCTTCTATTGGTCGTACAGGCTGCTGTTGCATCTTTATCAACCAATTGCGCGAAAAAATCGGCGTAATGTTTGGTAACCCAGAAACGACAACTGGTGGTAATGCCTTGAAATTCTATGCTTCTATCCGCTTGGATATCCGCAAAAGCGGCGCATCTTTGAAGGACAAAGAAGGTAATATTGTGGGTAACCAAGTAAAAGTAAAAGTGGTAAAAAATAAACTGGCACCACCTTTCCGGGTGGCGGAGTTTGAAATCATATTCGGTGAAGGTATCAATAAAACAGGTGAAATCGTTGACCTCGGTTCACAGTTTGATTTGATCCAAAAAAGCGGTGCATGGTACAGCTATAATGGTGCTAAAATTGCACAAGGCCGCGATGCTGCCAAGCAATTCCTCAACGATAATCCCGAACTTGCACGCGAACTAGAAATCAAGATCAAGGAAAGACTTGCCGAAGGTACGGTATCTGCTAAAGCCATCAGTGCTAAAGCCGCCGCCCTCGATTTGTTGGATGACGACGGTGATGATGATTAAGGAACGAATTTAAATAAAGGCAACTATCTAGCCGCCACCAAAAAATTCCCGGAGGGAATATATGTTTATAGGCTGAATCGGGTAAATTGCCCAAATCCCGTAGGGATTTTATGTAAAAACGCGCAAAACAACATACATTCCCTACGGGAATTGAACCAGTTTTTTTCATTCCACCCTATAAACATACATTTCCTACGGGAATTTGGGTGACGGCTGGTTAGTTACAAATAAAGCATTAGGATATAATTTTCAAAGTGAGCCACTTCGATTCTTTCGGGGTGGCTCACTTTTTTTATAAATATTTTAGTGCCTTTGCAGCAAAACAAAAACACACTGCATATATACTGTGGTACCGCATTATTAAACAGATTTACACACACAATTAAAAATCACAGTTATGAACAGAATACTCTTTTGCATTGCGCTATTGGCCGCCATTGGGTACGGTTGCCGCAAAAACATAGACAATACCACGGTTTCCGGCCCTATCCCATCTGAAAATGTAGAAGCCTTTCTATCCGGTCAAGTAGTATCCAGCGACGGTACTATCCTCGAGAATGCTACGGTAGAAGTGGCAGGACTTACGCTCACTACTAACCCACAAGGTGCTTTTTTTGTATCCAAAAAGGCAATGGACAAAAACGGGACGCTAGTCAAGGTACGTAGGGGAGGTTTTTTTGATGCATTCCGTTTTGTATATCCTTCTTTGGGCGCAACCACTACAATAACCGTAACCATGCAACCCAAAACACTTACCGCCAGTTTTTCTAGTACCGAAGTGGCAAGCATAACAAGCGGCAATGCAAACGTCGCAATTCCAGCAAATGCCATTGTACGCGCCTCTGGACAAACCTATACTGGACAAGTAAATGCTTATATGGTCTATTTTAACCCTACCACAGAAGAAGGTCTGGGTACGATGCCAGGAGACCTACGCGCTCAGGATGCCGATGGCGATGCAAAAATTCTGAAAAGTTATGGTATGTTTGGCCTTGAATTGGAAACCCTAGATGGGGAAGCCCTCCAACTCAGCGATGGGCAGAAAGCAAAAATAACGATGGACATACCCCAAATATTGGCCAATAATGCGCCTGCAACCATTCCACTTTGGCATTTGGATGAAAATAATGGTTACTGGATAGAAGAAGGAGCAGCCACGTTAAATAATGGTCAATATGAAGGAGAAGTAACTCATTTTAGTTTTTGGAATTGTGATATACCTGCCGATGTTGCGACTATTTCGGGGCGGATAAAGCATAATTCGGGCCTCTATTTAAGTGGAGTAGATGTCTCTATCAAATCTGGTAATTTTGGTACTGCGCGGGGACAAACGAATAGTAATGGTAGTTTTGGTGGCTTAGTTCCCGCCAATGAGCCTTTGGATATGGATATATATGGTTTCTGTAATGCATCTCTTTTATCGGATGGTATAGGGCCATTTTCAACAGGCTCTACAAATGATCTGGGCGATATTGTTGTTGATAATGGTAACCCCTATACCATTACGGGTACCTTAAAAAATTGTAACGGGGGAAATGTATCCTTTGGGGTTGCTCGTACAGATATTAACAGTGAGCATACTTTATATGCGTTCACGGATGATAATGGTGTTTTTTCTATAAGTTATATCCATTGCGATCCAACACTAAACATTTCATTACAAGGATTTGATGCACAACTACCGTTTGCTAGTGTACCTTTAAACCTAACTGTTTCTGACGGCACTACGGACGCTGGCTCCCTTGTTGTCTGTAATCAACTGGACGAGTATGTCATTCTTAATATAGATGGCGTAACAGAGGTTTATAATTATAATATTGGATTGGTTTTAAACCAACCTGATGTAATGCAAATAACAGGACAGGGGATAGCGAATCCCGGGACATCAGATAGTGTATTCGTCAGTTTTGTGTTCAATAATATAAACGGCCTTAATGCTGATCTACTTAATGCTGAGATAACGTATGTTAATGAACTAAATAAACTAGATTATGCCGGTTGCTTTTTTTGTCCAACCTGTGACTGTCGTTTGGATGTAAACCCATTTACATTTACCACTTTCCCAAATGTAGCGGGCGAATACGCTACTGGTGCATTTAGTGGAAAGATACAACGAAATGGATTATATGTGCCGTTTTCGATCGAATTTAAAGCGCGAAGATGATGATTTATTGATCTAGCATTTATGGCCTGTTTGCTAAAAGAATAGTAAACAGGCCATAATTAAAACACAGCACAACAAAAGGTATAAAAATCTTTTATTCTAAAAACATGCACCAAAACGCATCCGACATTTCCCCACTCATACAGGGCTGCCTTGCAGGGCAAACTGCCGCACAGCGTAGTCTGGTGCAGCAGTTTGCCCCCTGGCTGATGTCGGTTGCGCGGCGGTATGCCCGCAATAAAGCAGAGGCGCAGGATATTTTGCAGGACGCATTTGTGCATATTTTTAATAAAATCGGGACATTTAACCCAGAAAAAGGGTCTTTTCAAGCGTGGATGCACCGCATAGTAATCAATACCGCCTTGATGCATTACCGCAAATTCCATTTTGAACACGAGAAAGGCGTGGACATACTACCCGATACCTTAAATATTGCCCCTGATATTTTTTCAAAACTCAATTTTGATGAACTAATCGACCTCATTAGCACACTCCCGGAAGGCGCAAGGCAGGTATTTAACCTTTCCGTTTTCGATGAATTTTCACACGACGAAATCGCCGAAATTTTAAATATTCCCGCTGGTACATCGCGCTCTTTGTTGAGCCGTGCCCGGAAAATTTTACAAGAAAAAATAAAATTGCAATCGCATGAATTGGCAAGAATTTGAAGAAGGACTCAAGTCTGGGGTAAATAACCACAATTCCAACATTGATACCGATCAATTATGGAATAATATTCAAGAAAAAAAGCGGCGCAAACGCCCGTTTTTATTCTGGTGGTGGACGGGTGGTGCGCTGTTGCTCACTGCGGGTACTGCCATTGCTATCTATTTCATGCAATATCATAATGTCCATATTAAAAACAATATTACTACGCAAGAATTATCAATTTCTACCGATAACATTACCACTAAAAATGAACTACAACGCGTATCCACGACAAAATTAAGCTATGATGTGCAGCCCGAAAACCATAATGAAAAAAATGTAGCGACGACAACAACAACAAACATCCTTCACACACAAGCATCTACAAGCGTATTAGACCCAAAATTGGGAGACAAACGAGTCGCTCCACAAGGGTCTAATACTGCTGTTGCTTCGACTTTGCCCGTTATCAATGCTCTATCTCCAGTTAGAACAAATAAGCAAGATGCGTCAATGCCTAATTCCAATCCAGTCTTTAATCCAAATATTTTGGATAATGCCGGTGGAATAAACCCAATAAATAAGCGGGAAAAAGGGGAGGAAAATACACCATTGGCGGCAGTTACATTGTCATTAACAACGGCTTCTAGTGCAGAATTGGCCTCGAATACCAATATAGTATCCGATCACATAAATGTTCCAAAAACAGTAGTAAATACAGTTTTAGCAACCAATTTGCTGCAAACAGAGGAATTTCCGCAAAAAAACATTACCCAAAGCAGCAATTTCCCATTGTTGCCCATTCGCTCACCGCTCCTAGAGGCAGCCCCAAAACAATATGATTTCCCTTGGTTTAACCCCGAAACAACAAAGAAGAAACAGCCAGAGCAGCAATCGTTTTACGGCGGTATCAGCAGTGGTTATTACCGTTGGGCGGCATTTAGAGCGGCAGGTGTAGATTCGGTATTGAAGTCCCCGCGCACCAATGAGCGCAATTTGGAAGCCGTTAACCTTGGATTGCAGTTCTTTTTGCCCATCCATAAAAAATGGACGCTCAGCACAGGGGTGCAATACGAAAGTTATAACTCAGTATATAATTGGAAAAACCAATGGGTAAATAAC
Organism: Bacteroidota bacterium; assembly: GCA_041160955.1. Lineage (GTDB taxonomy): Bacteria > Bacteroidota > Bacteroidia > Chitinophagales > Saprospiraceae > M3007. The sequence continues at coordinate 10,132 of JBEAVK010000383.1, read as the reverse complement.
TCCACGCCAACCCCGATTACAACAAGTTATATCAATGGGGAGCAGGATTCAACGACCATTTATACGCGAACGACCACTACCCGCATCGTAGAACACTATAACAAGATCACCACTTTTGCTATTCCGCTGGAATTAGGCTATCGAATACAACGCGGGAAATGGGGTATCATGCCTTTTGCTGGGGTGCAAATTGCACTACAACAACGTGCAAAAGGCGTAATTTCGAGTCTGGACAATGTACCACAGGCAAATATTTACCCCAGTATTTACCGGCGCACATTGGTGTGTAGCGCCCATGCGGGTGTACGCATACACGTGGCTTTGAGCGCAAAAACGCAATTATTGCTGAGTCCAGTGGCGCGTTATGACTTAACCAACAGAGCAGTAGGTTTTAATGAAAGGATTGGAGCCGTTGGGCTACAAATGGGGGTGGTGCGGAAATTTTAATTTACCCTACTTTCCACACCCAATTGCTCTACGGCTTGCCAAAAATTATTGCCCATACGCACTTTTGACGTCGGTGACAATAAAAAAAACTCCTTTTTGTTTTGATAATCAATGGGTTAAACGTGTATTCATGTTGACCCGTATAGAATTTACAGATGGATTCCAGTCCATCCAAAACTTAATTATTACAAAAAAACTACCCCAACTTTTCCTGTAACCGCTCCACAAATTGCCCCACATGATACCCATCCATCAAAGCATGATGGACATGAATAGAAACAGGCATGGTTTTGAGGCCATTGTTCTCGGTCATTTTGCCAAAAGAGATCTTAGGAATACAATCATTGAACGAGAACGCCCGCGCATGCGAGAGGCTGGTAAAATTGAGCCAAGGAATGGAGGAATAATGGATGATATGGTCGTTGGCCGCGGCAAGTTCAAGTCCAGTATTTTGCTGTACACGTGTTATTTCTAGTTTGGCGGCTGCCTCAAAAACGGCATAATCAGGGTGAAAGGGTATATAAGAAAAACCAAAAGTACCATCGGGCCGATTGATCGTGGCAGAAGCATCAATGGTGTTGTGAATGACCACGTCTTCCCCTACTATCCGGTAACGGAATGGCTCGATCTCATTGGCCGCTGCTAATGATTGATAGAGGTAATATAGAAAAAACGAATGACCGTCTTTTTTACATTTTTCATAAGCGGCGGTACAGTCGAGCGTTACGACAACACCAAAAAAAGGTTCTTCAAACTGTTTGAAAAAATGGAAATGGTCTTTGCGTACCCAAGTATTAATGTCTAATTTTTGCATCAGATTAAAGGTAGTTTAAAACGTCTCGAATACCAATTACCTGCCTAAAATTAGCATGTTCTACATGGGCTTCTACATGTTCCATCGCCCAAGTCACATGATAAGGCACATGTATGCCGTGGCCGCCCAATTCCAGCACAGGAAGTATATCAGATTTGAGCGAGTTGCCAATCATCGTAAACTCAGCAGGAGCTATATCGAGGTGGCGGATCAATTTGGAATATGTGGGCAAGTCTTTTTCCGACATGATTTCGATATGATGGAAATAATGCTCCAAACCCGATTTTTTAAGTTTGCGCTCTTGGTCCAGCAAATCGCCTTTAGTGGCCACTACTAAGCGATATTTACCATGAAGGGAGCGTAATACGTCTTCTACACCATCCAGTAATTCGACGGGTTTTTCGAGCATTTCCTTGCCAAAACCGATAATTTGTTCGATAGATTTTGCATCAATAGTGCCATTGGACACCCTGATGGCAGTTTCTACCATAGATAACATAAATCCTTTTATACCATATCCATAGAGCGATAGGTTATTAATTTCGGTTTGTAATAGTTCCTTAGAAACGGTATGCTGCGGCAAAAAATCCTCTAAAAATGCGCTAAACCGATGCTCCGTTTCTTGAAAATAATGCTCATTGGCCCAAAGGGTATCATCTGCATCGAATGCAATTACCTTCATCACTGCTATTGAATTAAAATTAATGTTTCTTTTTTGATCCTGTTCCATTCTTGCGCTATGGCAACGTCCCATTGGGGGTCATTTTCTTTTAGTTGTTCTATTAATACCGTAATAAATAGTTCAAAATCGGAGAAGCCATATTTTTGGTGGTTTTCGTTTTTTAGTATTTTTGTCAACATTTCACCACTTTTACTCACATCAATCATTAGGTCAATCGCCATTTGGAGCATGGCAGATTGGCGTTTGATACCAATATCGCTAAATTCTTTCATAAAGGTAATTGGTGTATCGTTTTTGATGAGTTCGCGTTGGATAAATGCCCTATAAAAATCGTTGATAAATTCTTTATTGACCGATAAGCAACGGCGATAACATTGACGCGCTATGGATACGCCTTTTTGGTCGGCACGGGTGAGCGGATGCAGTGCGCGTAATACTTTGTGTAAATCTATATAGCGATCGTCTGGGTTTTCTTCTAATAACTTTCGAATAATCGTATTAAGGGATAATTTTTTGTGGGTGGCACTTTCCAACTCTGCATGGGGCAACGCTGCAAATTTTTGCTCGCGGTATTTTTTATCGTTGGCAAAGCGTTGGCGTGAAGCCATTATTTCAAAGATGGTATCTCCTTCAAAAAGATCTTTCCCGGTGAGGATTTTGTAAGCCAATAAACCGAGGGAATACTCGTCGGAAACGCACATTTCTTTTAAATTTAAGCCTACCCCATCGCATTTTACAAGTTCGGGGCTACCATATTGGCATACATCGACATAGCGGTTATAGGTTTGCTCTGCGCTACTAAATTGGCCAAGGTCAAAAGGCGAAATCATCACCTGCCATTCATCATCCACATAGATTTTGGAAGGGCGCATATTGGTATGAATAATACGCTTATGACGGAGGTAGTCCAAGGCATCGGTGAGTTGGTACAACCAGTCGATGGCTTGTGTAACAGGCCGTGGTCCATTCACTTCCAATGCTTTGGGCAAAGTAGATCCATAGACATATTCAGTAATAACAAAATAGGGAAATGTGGAAAGATCGCTATCGATAACTTTCATCACATTGCGGTGGCGCAAATCGGAAAGGCGCGCTATTTCGTTTCGTGCTTCGTCGCGTAAAGTGGGGACTTTGAGCACCAATGCCACAGCGTGCCTCCTCATCACGGGATTGACCAATTGATAGACAATAGAGGAGTTGCCTTCTACCAGTTGCGCCTCGCGTTTGTAGTTCTTCGGCATTAAGCGATAGTCCAAGATTTGGTGGATTACGGTATCGCGGTCAGAAATACTATCAAAAAACTCTTGTTGGGTTCGGATATCAAAATACTTACCCAGCGTTTCTCGCCTGAATTTATTCATCTGGCTTTGAAAGTTCATCGCGATTTTGTTGCGCTCAAAACTATCGTTGTTAATACCAGCATCAACTTCTTTTTCATAACGGGAAAGGCGGCCAGTACTTAGGACAAGGTCGTTCATTTCTGCGGTGCATTGCCTCAAAAACTCGCCAAACTGTGCGTGCGCTTCGGCGAGTTTGCCATCTTGAAGTAACTGTTCAATGGTATGTTGCATTTTTTGATTGGTAATTAGACATTATAGAAATAACTTGATACCGCTTCTTTAGTTCGGCTGCGTATTGACAATAAAAAAACCATCTACGCCCTGTGTTTGGTAGAGTGGCATCAAGATATAGCCATCAGAAGGAGCCAAGATAGCGCCTTTTTCGTTATCGGCCAAATGCTCCCCCTTATTGATAAATTGGAAATTAAGGTAACCCGGTCGCATCTTAAAACGTTCGCCATTTGTAATATGCTGAACATGGGTAATATAGGTGAGTTTGGGTAGGTTTTCGGAGTATTTGCGGAGTGTTGCGTCGTGGTGGCTGCTTACGTCTTTTTCCATTATACATCTCACTGCACGCAGCAGGCTGATAATGGCGGAAATACTTCTGTTGACCGAAAGGGGATCATTGTGTTGCCCCGCTTCAAATGCAACAGTATGCACGACCCTATTTGGTGCTTTAAATACTGAATCAGGGTGGTTGGCATAGTGCATAAACGTGCTATCCAAACCTGCTAATAAGCCCATAACGACGGGGACATGTAGTGCTTTGGCCATTCGGATACTCTCGGGGTCGGTCTCTAATGGGATGCTAAAGATACCCCCATCTGCCGATGTGGTATGCAAGTCTAAGATGACTAAGTGCTTGGGTTGATACGCTGCTATTTCCGCTTGTATGGCCTGCAAAAGAGCCGCTAACTCAGCGTCTTCGGCCTCTAGTGTAGCAGGTAATCGGTCGATGATTGGCTGCACCCGATTGGGGTGGAACATCCGATTAAGGTCTTGACGTATAAAGCGTTTATTTTGTTTATACGCTGCAATATGCCCTATAAACCCCGATATTTTACCTAAAAAAATAAAATCTGGATTACGTAAATGCTCTCTTTGCAACATATCGAGTACGCTTTGGAATGCTTCTACACCAGCGGGTTCATTGCCGTGTATTGCTCCTAAAACTATAACCAAAGGGCCTTTTTCTTGCCCTTCATAACTACCGATTAGCCTATCCATGGGGCAAAGGTAATCATTTCTAATGCTCAATTTTCCAAAGACAAAGCGATTTATCTGCATAAGCGCCCTTGACTTCCGTACATTTTTCGTTGATGGTAACGAGTGGTTCGGGAAAGAAGCATGGTGCTTTTTGCAAATTTAGTGGCCGCCAATATCCCGTTTGTATATCTTCGTTTTGGCTAAAATTTGGAAAAGAAGTGGTCAATAGATACGTGATTTTACTGCGTTTCAAATTGTCCAGTGCTTGTTGGATATGCGCAAACGAAAAATGCACAAGGCAATCGCGCACCAAAATACAATCTACGTCGGGCAGGTCGTCGGTGAGTAGATTGAGCAGCAAAAAAGAACGGTCTTCATTACCAAACTCTTCCTGATTTCGGAGGACTAAATCTTCAACAATATCGCCGCCGAAATATTTTATGCCTTGTAAATCGGTGTGCTGCATCCAGTTGAAATCGCCGCAAGGCAGATCCAGCAGGGAACGGATACCAAAGTCTTGGAAAAGTGTGGGAAGTTCGGCGCGCAGCACTTCCGTTTGACCCAGTTCGGAACCATTACCCGAAATGGATTCATTGCTTTTCCAGTATCGGTTTTGGTAGGTTTCTGTAAATATTTCGGCAACCGATTTGGATTTAAAATCCTGTTTGGAAATAAGGCGTTGGTATTGCCAAGCGTGGTAACGTTGTATTATTTTGTGGAACATACGAAATTTATTTAATGCTCATTCCTTATCATTACAAAATCATCCATAACAAACCGGTCGCCCACTTGTAACTCCATAACAGATTCAATTTTGAACCCCATTTTGAAATAAAAATTGACACTTTTTATATTCCTGCGGTTCACATTAAGGCGCAGTGTCTGTAGGTCGGGATATTTATCCAGTACCATTTGGAATACTTGTGCGCCGATGCCCTTACCGCGTTGGTCGATATAAAATTTGTGGAGATAATACACGCCTGCTTCTTTTTTCCCGACGGCCAAATAACCGCATGCTTGTGGCGCATCGTCCACGGTTATCATCCAAAATTGCTGTTGTTGGGTCACAATTTGCTCGCGAATCAGGTCTGGATTGTACCAGAGTTCGAGCATATAATCAATTTGCTCGTGGGTAATGATATCTGGGTAATGAGCGCGCCAAATCTGACCTGCAAGTGTGCATATCAGCGGGACATCGGTTTCGGTGGCTTGGCGGAGGGTGATATGCATGGTGGTAACAAAGGTTGGACTTCTCCGAAGTCGTTTGGATGGATATTAGTAAAATATGGGACGAAGGTAATTCATCTAAATTTTACTAAAAATATTTTTTTATACACAAAATGTTTTTAAAATTTTAAAACAATTTTTACCTTTGCCCTGTACTTTAAAAAATTCAACTATGCACCATCCATTACTTGGGCTGCGAACAGCCATTTACCACGTAACAGATTTGCACGAGGCAACTGCTTGGTATTCTGTCATTTTGAATACCGAACCTTATTTTAACGAACCATTTTATGTCGGGTTTAATGTAGGAGGATACGAATTGGGTTTAACCCCCGACCCCGATGCGCTCACCAAGGATAAACCTAAGGGCGTGGATACGTATTGGGGAGTCAACGATATTCAAGCCAAATACGATGATTTAATCGACCACGGTGCTACGCCTTGCGAAGTCCCGACCAATGTTGGCGGCGGTATATTTGTAGCCTCGGTTTTTGATCCTTGGGGCAATGTATTTGGGATTATTTTTAATCCGCACTTTGAATTGCCGCAGCAATAAGGAATCAGTTCCTTATTCAATCTGCCCGTCTTTCAAACGCAACACGCGTGTGCCATATTCTGCATTTACTTCGGAGTGGGTAACTTGAATAATGGTTACCCCTTCTTTGTTGAGTTGGCGGAAAATTTCCATAATTTCCTTCGCTTGAGGGCTTTGCAGGTTGCCGGTTGGTTCATCGGCAAGTATCAATTTGGGGTTGCCGATCAATGCACGGGCAATACCCACCAATTGTTGTTGGCCACCCGATAATTGCGAAGGGAAAAGGTCTTTTTTAGCCACCATATTAAAGCGGTCGAGCATATCAGCAATACGGCTTTTGCGCTCGGCAGAAGGTACTTTTTTATAGAGTAGTGGCGTTTCCAGATTTTCAAAAACCGTTAGGTCATCAATGAGGTGGTACGCCTGAAATACGAACCCTATATATTGCTGATAGAGTTCGGTACGACGGCGTTCGTTGAACTTGTGGACGGCCTCGTCCAGAAACCAATATTCGCCCGTTGTAGGCTCATCGAGCATACCGAGGATATGTAATAAGGTACTTTTGCCCGAGCCTGAGGGTCCCATGATGCTCACAAACTCACCTTCTTTGATGGAGGTATTGATATAGCGCAATACATAAGTTTTCTGAGCACCATTCTGATAATAACGCTCAATATTCTTTAATTCAATCATTTTTTAAATCTTTTGTAGCAATTCATATTTGTCCCGAAGGGAGCAATACCAGTTTTATCAACCAATAAATAACAACGGCAATCAATTTTAAAATCATAGCTTAATTTTTTAGTTGTAGGCTGGGGTTCCTAATTTAAAATTTAACATTTAAAATTTAGAATTAAACATTTAACATTAAAGCATTTTTCAATTTTAAATATCCAACATTAAATTTTAAATGTTAAATTGGTGGTGTATTAGGTTCAATATCGTGGATCAATGGAACTGCTCCGTCACCACCTTACCATCGAATAGATTAACCACACGGTGCGCAAAGCCCGAATCATGGGTAGAGTGCGTTACCATGATAACAGTAGTACCTTCTTGGTTGAGTTGGGTCAAAAGGTTCATCACTTCGAGGCCATTTACGGAATCGAGGTTACCCGTCGGTTCGTCGGCAAGAATCACTTTGGGATTTGCAATAACTGCGCGTGCTATTGCAACGCGTTGTTGTTGTCCACCCGAAAGTTGCTGCGGAAAGTGGTTGCGGCGGTGCATGATATTCATGCGTTCCAATGCGGCTTCTACCTTTTGTTTGCGTTCAGCAGCAGGTGTTTTTAAGTAAAGTAGTGGTAATTCCACGTTTTCATATACCGTTAATTCATCAATCAAGTTGAAGGATTGGAATACAAACCCGATATTACCTTTGCGCAGGTTGGCACGTTGCCTTTCGCTCATTTTACCTACTTCTGTACCAAAGAAGTCGTATTGGCCATCGGAAGGATTATCCAAAAGCCCCAAAATATTGAGCAAAGTGGATTTTCCACAGCCCGAAGGCCCCATTATGGCTACAAATTCGCCTTCTTTGATTTCCATATTAATCCCGTTTAAGGCCGTGGTTTCCACTTCTTCGGTGGTAAAAATTTTCTGTAAATTTGATGTACGTATCATAGCAAGTATTCGATTTATCCGATGGAAAAAAGTGAGTTATAATGGTGTTTAAAATACAAGGACATCTTTTTCTCCGAAAGAACTGTACGAACTGGTAATAACCCGTTCGCCTTCGGAAAGCCCCGTTAACACTTCAAAGTATTGTGGATTCTTGCGCCCCAAAGATATGGAACGTTTTTCGGCTTTATTGCCGCTTTCATTGAGTACATATACCCAATTGCCGCCCGTATCACTAAAAAAGCCACCTGTTGGGAGCAATATGGCTTGTGCGGGCTTACCCAATTGTAAACGCACTGGTACAGATTGGCCGCGACGAATACCCTCGGGAATGGAACTGGGGAAAGTCATATCAACTTGAAAACGACCATTTGTCACCTCTGGATACACTTTATTTACAACGAGTTGATGGGTCTTACCGTTGAACTCAAAAGAGCCTTCCAAGCCAGGGAAAATACGCGAAATATAGTGCTCGTCCACCTCAACACGCATTTTGAAACCGTTGAGATCGTCAATTTGGCCGATATTTTGGCCTGCCGTAATGCTCGCACCGATTTCTACATCTACCCGAGAGAGCAAGCCTGATACAGGTGCTTTTACAGCGAGATTTTCTAGGTTTTGGCGCATCATAGACAAGTTGGTACGGGTGCGTTCTAGTGTACCCTCCAACTGACGGATCTGGGTAATGCTATTTTCTTCCTGAAATTTTTGATTTTCTATTTCAATCGTACTTTGTTGGCTGAGGCGCTCGTACGAAATTTTGGTGCGTTGGTATTCTTGTTGGCTAATCACTTTATCTTCGTACAATTTGGCATTGCGGTCATGGTCGATCTTAGCCTGCTGGATTTGGAATTCCAATTCGGAAAGGGTACGTTTTAGCGTAAATTTATTTTGGCGAAGGCTGAGGCGGGTGTTTTCTAAGTTATTAATCAAGTCGTACATTTCGGTTTCGCGGTTCACGAAATCGAGCATAAGACGCTGGTTTTCAAGTTTCAGGATTAAGTCCCCTTTTTTCACACTGGCACCGCCATCAATAAGTTTTTGCGCCACGTAGCCACCTTCGATAGCATCCAATTGGTAGGTTTTTAAGGGCTGAACAACACCCGTCACAACGATAAACTCATCGAAAACGCCATTTTTTACATCCGAAATAGTGATGCGTTCCTTGTTCACGTTCAATGTGCTTTGCTTCCCCGACAGGAAAATACTGTACGTGCTAAATCCGAGGAATGCCAATATGCCTATGCCCAGTGCAATACGCTGCGGTGTCCAGACTTTCTTTTTGATTACTTTATCCATAATAGTATAATTTAAGCGATCGGGCTACTGTGCTGTAAAACTTAAAGTGAAGCAAAATTAAGTACGCTCTTTTAAATATTAGCAGTTGCAATAACCTACTACGCCATTTGTGCTATTGAATAAAGTCCAAACTAATGCCAAAAACATAAATAATTGACAATCATTTATTTATACAGAAAACAGGAAGGTAGTTTTGTACGCTTGCGCACAAGCGTGTCCGAATTCGGACGTTTTAAATTAGATTTCTCCACTGTGCCGTTCCCAATAATTTTGGTCTTCTACTTCTTCCAAAATACCCAAGTAAGTAGCATATCTCATTTCGCTAATTTCGCCGGTTTCTAAAGCGGCTTTAACGGCACATCCGGGTTCGTTGCGGTGCAGGCAATTGCCTCCAAAACGGCATTTAGAAGAGTAGGCAAACATTTCTTTATAACTGTGTGCGATATTGTATTTGTCTTTGTCGTTAAAGGCGAGCATTTTCATTCCGGGTGTATCAATGATTTTTCCACCGTAACTCAATTCAAACATTTCAGCAAAAGTAGTGGTATGCTGCCCCTTGCCCGAGTAATCGCTGATATCGCCAGTACGCAAATCCAATTGGGGCTGAATGGCATTTACCAAACTGCTTTTACCTACGCCCGATTGGCCACTTAACAATGTAATTTTGTCTTTTAGTAAATTTTGGAACACCTCTAAACCTTGTCCGGTCAGCACAGAAGTCAACAATACATTGTAGCCAATTTTGGTATATATATCCGAGACGGCCTCGTACAGTTCCATATCTTGAGGTGTATATAAATCTGCTTTATTAAAAATGATCGTGACCGGAGTATCAAACTTGGAGGTCATCAGCAAAAAACGATCAATAAAGCCCGGTTTTATATCCGGAAAAGCAATCGTAGAAAGTAAAACGGCTTGGTCAATATTAGCAGCAAGCAAATGTAAATCATGCTTACGGC
>JBEAVK010000342.1:0-2990 GCA_041160955.1 Bacteroidota bacterium | reverse complement strand
TGAATCTCCTTCATTTGCGCTAATGGAAAAAAAATATTTTACAATACTAGATAATAATAACAAGGTATTTAAACAATTTGGGGTAGATTATGGTAGTGATAATATCCTATCGAAAGATGGCCGCTTTTTTTTCGTTGCCACATCCAAGACCTATTTTTCTGATGAGTATGTCGATTATATAGGGCCTTGGTATGTTTTTGATTTGAAAAACAATCGAATTGACACGCTTGATCTAAAAAAGAAGAAAATTTTAGAAGACGAAATTTCAAAACCTCTTATCATTGATTATTATGTATTTAATCAATTCATTTGCTTGTTTGTTGATGACGGATCTGAGGTCTTACACGTTATTATTGAACCGGATGAAAGGCGTTTTTTTCTTCGAAGATACAATTTCAATCTTTATCTTGATGCGCGTAATAAATATCAAGATTTAAGAATTTTGCTCAATGGACAACCGTTTTCGGTAGATGGCTATGGTATAGAAGGATACTGATTGGATACTTAGAATAGGATTTTAAATATAGTAAATAAATCATTTGACTTTTGCCAACTACCACATTGTTCATTTTTAAACCACTTATAAAATGTATTACCATAAGAAAAAATCATTCGTTCTATTATTAGCGCTGTGCTTATTGTTTGTTTTTGTTGTGCCTTATTTGGGTAATGGCCAGAGTGATGAACTTAACAAATTATTCTCTCCACCTCCACGAGGAGTGATTACTTGTACCGATACTATCATCAACGGTAATTCAAGTAATAAGTATAGTTTCTATGATGATTCAGGAAATTTGGTGTCCGTAAAGGTGGAGGCACTCGGTAAACCAAATAGTTTTCCAGATTATTGCCTATGGAAATCTTTGAAATTTTCGCCCTCTATAGAAAATAAACGAGGAAGTAGAGATGATGAGTACGAGTATGATGTTACTACTTTAAGCCCGAAAGAAAAATACGCAGCCGTTAGAAAAACCGGTATAACTATTCAAAAAAAGGGATTAAATAGTGTACCCAGAGAGGTGATTATGCAGGCTAAGTCTTTTAGTTATGCAAATTATCATTTTTACGAGTATAAAAAAGAAGGACAAAAATACATGATATTATCTTCTTCTATGGAAATAAGAGGACATGATACTCTGCAAAGCAGCATTTTCGCAAAATCGTATATTACAATAATTGACAACATTGGCCGTATATATAAACAAGTTGAGATTGAAAACGGTGGCTCTCGGAATATGTCTTCTGATGGAAGGTATTTATTCTGTGCTACAGGAAATGGTATTTATGGCGACGAAGTAGGTTGTATAAATGGCCCTTTTCTGATAAACGATTTGGTAAGTGGGACGATAGATACGATTGCAAATGAAAAATTTCTAAGCAAATTTTCATGTGATGGTATTATCAATATAAGATGTGATGGTAAAAATTTCCAAGTTTATACTTCAAGTGGCCCGAGTATATTTCATGTAGTAATTAACCCATATTCCCAAACGATATTTTCAAAGGAGTATGACAATAATATTTTTGTGAGAGGTATAAAAAAGGGCATAACATTTGACGATGCCCACCTCCCTGATGGTACTATTTTTGATCTAAATTCATATAAAATGGAGCAATTTGGTATCAATTAATGCATTAAATGATAAATATTTTTTTGTAAGTATTGAGAAATTTTTGTCAAGTATGGTAATTCATAACACTCAAGTTGTAAAAAATCATGTATAAAATATTGCTTGTTATTCTTTTTGTCCTTCCTTCTGTTTCAATCTGTGGACAAAAGGCAATGACCTCCCCTTTCCAGTGCATCCGTTACCCACAGGATTCTATGGGTCGTCGTTTAGTGGTGGAATTTTGGGACTCCACTTCAAATAAAAAAATTGCTCACCTTGACCTGAAACAACTCAATCCATTTTCAAAATTTAATGAAAAACAGATAGGCGTTTGGGATTTCTATGATACTCCAATTTACGAGTTAAAAGAAGCAAAAAAACAAATTGATTCTATAAATTTGGTCTCCAAGTTATTTCATTTGAATACGCCTGATCTTAGACCTTTCCAATTATTAAGCAGTTATACGGTCTCTGTTGAAGAAAATCGAAGCGTTGCTATACTATATGAACTCTCAACATTAAACCATGACAAAAGTAATATTTCTACTAGTTCAATCATTTTTACATTTGATGCAAAAGGGGCAAAGATGACCCAGTCACCGCTTTGGGAGATCAGTTGTGGTGCTCCAGCCGTAAGTTCCGATGGGCGATTTATGTTTTTTATGGCAGCAGGGCCTTATGGTTGGGAGTCAGGAGGTGCCTATATGGAAGACCAACTTTGGGTATATGACAATCAATTACAAAAAGTAATCTATAAAAGTACCAGCGAATTATACGATATGTACAAGTCGATTATAGGAAATTATTTTTTCACAAATACCTCAAATCACAATACACAGAACGCTCACTATAAAATTTACGATTTTTACAACATGATAACATACAATATTGATCTACCTTTTGCGCAATCTGCGCAACTCTCTGTCTTTGAAAAAGACAAATTGGTTTTTTACGATCCAGAGACAAAGCAGACTTACTACAAATACTACAATAAGGACTTTCTAATTGAAAAAATACAGAGATGACGGTAGCCCATATTTGCAAGCCGTATTGTTAGGATTAAAATCCGAGGTTTTTCCTAGTACAAATGCTAAAAGTAATAGTATCAAAATTAAACCGCCATTTTCCTAATCCCCACCACCAATTTATCCAATTCCGCCGTAGTTGTATATACATTCGGCGTAACACGTACAGCGTTTATTTTCTCCCAGTCGATCCCCACAGTATGTATTTTCCAATCGCGGAACAATATCTCGGAGGTTTCTGCCGCTTTTTTGTCTTTGATCGAAAACGTACCTATCGCACAGCCAAACGCCTCCTTGCGCGACGTATGCAAGCGTACATTAGGGAGATCGGCTACCTGATCCATCCAGTAATTTT
>JBEAVK010000328.1:0-26241 GCA_041160955.1 Bacteroidota bacterium | reverse complement strand
TTGATAATTTCATGTTATACAGTTGAAGTATAAAAACGATCTTGAAATGTTTGTTTTATTCCAACGTCGTTCCTACGTAAATTTGAACCCGTAAAAGTAGGAAAGATGATTGAATTACATGCGTATAATAAGCAAAAAACAACAAAAAAGTATTTTAATTTTGTATTGAGTTTTTGAGAAAAATATTATTCTGTATTATTGTTGCGAAAAGGGGAAATTTGTTAAAATAAAAGCCACCACAAACAAAAACGCACAACACAGAACCAAGTCTGCATTGTGCGTTAATAAATAGATGTAATCTAAAATTAAACCACCATCTTTTATTTCACTTCTTCAAATTCCACATCTTGGGCTTGGGTACCACCGCCGCTTGATTGCTTTTGTTCTTGGCCGCCTGCAAAACCTGCGTCACCACCAGCACCTTCAGCACCTTGAGTTGCTTGGTAAATATCTTGGCTTGCCGCGCTCCATGCTTGTGTCAATTGCTCGGTAGCCGTATCGATACGGGCGAGGTCTTGTACTTTATGCGCTTCGCGGAGTTCTGTCAATCCCTTTTCAATGTTTTCCTTGTGATTAGCAGGTACTTTTTCGCCGTATTCGCGGAGTTGCTTTTCCGTTTGGAAAATCAAAGAATCAGCAGCGTTCAGTTTTTCTGCGCGTTCACGTGCTTGGCGGTCTGTTTCAGCGTTGGCTTCGGCTTCGGCTTTCATGCGTGCAATTTCATCTTTGGAGAGGCCAGTGCTGGCTTCGATACGCACGTTTTGCTGTTTGCCTGTTCCTTTGTCTAGGGCAGTTACCGACAAGATACCATTAGCGTCCATATCGAAAATGACTTCGATTTGCGGTACACCGCGTGGTGCTGGAGGAATACCGTCGAGGATAAAGCGACCAACAGTGCGGTTATCGCGTGCCATTGGGCGTTCGCCTTGAAGGATATGTATTTCTACCTGAGGCTGATTTTCAGAAGCCGTCGAGTAGGTTTTTGATTTTTTGATCGGAATGGTTGAATTGGCTTCAATCACTATGTCGTACATATTGCCCATTGTTTCGATACCCATTGACAATGGCGTAACATCGAGGAGCAGTACACCGCTTACATTACCACCCAATACACCACCTTGTACCCCTGCACCAATGGCCACTACCTCATCGGGGTTCACCGAGCGGTTTGGTTTTTTGCCAAAGAACTTTTCTACGGCATCTTGGATGCTTGGGATACGGGTAGAACCACCCACAAGGATTACCTCGTCAATTTCGGATGGATTGAGACCAGCATCTTTGAGTGCCTGACGGCATGGCTCGAGCGTACGCTTCACCAATGATTCCGTCATTTGCTCAAAACGAGCGCGGGTAAGTTTCATCACCAAGTGCTTTGGTACGCCATCTACTGCTGTGATATAAGGCAAGTTGATTTCGGTTTCAGCACCGCTGGACAATTCGATTTTTGCCTTTTCCGCTGCTTCACGAAGCCGTTGTAGTGCCATTGGATCTTTGCGGAGATCCATGTGTTCTTGGTTTTTGAACTCATCGGCCAACCATTCGATAATCACATGGTCGAAGTCGTCACCACCCAAATGCGTATCGCCATTGGTTGATTTTACCTCAAACACACCACCGCCCAATTCAAGGACAGAAATATCGAAAGTCCCACCACCGAGGTCATATACCGCAATTTTCATATCGCGGGTACCTTTATCGAGGCCATAAGCCAAGGCAGCAGCCGTAGGTTCGTTCACGATACGTTTTACATCAAGACCCGCAATAGCACCTGCTTCTTTAGTGGCTTGGCGTTGTGAGTCATTGAAATATGCAGGAACGGTAATCACCGCTTCTGTTACAGTTTCGCCGAGATAATCTTCGGCAATTTTTTTCATTTTTTGCAGGGTCATTGCGCTGATTTCCTGCGGAGTGTACATGCGTCCGTCTATTTCTACGCGAATGGTATCGTTGTCGCCACGTACTACTTTATAAGGCATGCGTTCGATTTCCTTTCCAATTTCGCTGTATCGCATACCCATAAAACGCTTGATAGAAGCAACAGTACGCTGCGGGTTGGTCACTGCTTGGCGCTTGGCAGGCGCGCCTACTTTACGTTCACCGTTGTCCAAAAATGCAATTACGGAAGGCGTGGTACGTGCGCCCTCGTCATTGGCGATCACAACCGGTTCGTTGCCGATCATAACAGATACACAAGAGTTTGTTGTACCTAAGTCAATACCGATAATTTTTCCCATATTAAATGTATAAAAGTCTTTGAAATTTAAATAAGGATGGGTCGTGTTGCTCAATATAAAAGATAAATTACAACTCAAATCCAAAGCCTTAACTCAAAACTATTTATCAATCTGTATGCCATGCGTGGGAAAACTGACGGAATGGCAGTTTAAAGGTCGCTTTGGCAGATAATACAAGGAAGTACTGACATGCACTAATCCGTTGGCGGAACACGCATAGTGGTTGGCATATCTTGAGCAGATTCTGCCTTTACAAAGAAACTCTCAATATAGTTGATGAGGGTGTCTTGGTCATTACGTGTAAGGTGTTTGCTCCTACAAATAGCAATAAAATCTTTTCTAGCCGCTAACAATCGTTTGGTGGCTTTGCGCAAATTTTCTTGATCAACGCCATTGGTGTACATAAAACGATCTCGTACCGATTTTAAGCCAGAATCGCTGGAAGGGCTGGCATAAGGCGCGCTTACAAAACCCGAAAAATCAAAATCGTAGGGAATAATCACTATTTTACCCGATTCTGTGGCGCGAATCGTGCGGACATTCCGAATCATACTGATATCCCAATCGGTATTACCAATCATATACTCGAACATCACCACCAAAGCCAATTGATTCATCTGAAGGCTATCTAATGGCAAGCCATACTGCTCTACAATTTGGCCTTTCAGCCGAGCATTAGTCTCTTCTTCATCTTCGGCAAGCATGGCCATCGCTTCATACTTTTTACCAGTATGGGTATCTATCAAAGTCAATTTAATTAATTTAACTTTGACACAAGCCTGCGTAAGGCTCTCGAACATCTTATAAATAAGGTACTCTTTGACGACCAAGTCGCTCCCCATATCCGAGTCAAAGCAAGGTAGGATCAATTTAATCTCGTTCAAGGTATCAAGTCCTTCGCTTTTGAGCATTTTTTTCTTGAACTTGAGTTTGAGCGGTGGAAATTCGCAGGTTTTGCGGCGGTATTTACCACGCGATTTTACTTCCAGTTCCCATTTTTTACCATTGCCCGTGGTTAAAGATGCTGGAAAGTAAGTGTTCGTTTTCTTATTGGCCTTCACTGTGGTGAAGTCCATTTCCAAGGTAATCTTTGGCAGTTCATCAGCCGTTAGAGACTGAAAAATGCTCGTTTTGGGCGTCTGTGCCTTTATATGTGCTTGTGCAATCAGCAACATAAAAAGAACCATGCAACTACGAATAAAATTTGCCATAATCAGATAAAATGTTTTAAGGAAAATCACAATGATTCAAGACTTGAAGGCTTGTAAAACCATTATTTCTCCGTTTGGTTCGGTTGATTTTTTGCAAAGTTAAGCAAATTATATTTTAAAACACATCTTTTTAACGTTTGGTTTCAAAATTAATATTTGTTTAATGGCTATTTTCTTCGATTAAAGTGGTTTTTCATTTTGGGATTGCGTGGAAATTGAAACCCAAAGGTGCATAAAATAAAATAGAATAATCTAAAAAAAAATTTAGCCACATTTTATGCTGTTTTTGCGAT
Organism: Bacteroidota bacterium; assembly: GCA_041160955.1. Lineage (GTDB taxonomy): Bacteria > Bacteroidota > Bacteroidia > Chitinophagales > Saprospiraceae > M3007. Next base: position 22,503 of record JBEAVK010000328.1, on the reverse strand, counting down.
TGAAGTTGCCACCTCAAAACCTGAATTGGAAATCCTCCACGACATGGACTCTTTTTATGACACAAAAGTTGCTGAACTTAGCGTTACACCCTTCTTCCATCAGACCAAAATAGCAATTTACTCTACGTTTGTCATAAAAAAATAATTCCACGCCACTTGGTACGGGGCAATTGTTGGGATAAAAATACCGAACAAATGGCCAAGTACTAAATAGCGTGGAATCAATAATTGTCCCTAATATACTTATAATTTAATCACGCGGAATATCTGAATCAAACCCGACGTTGTACTACTCATATTAATCCAGTATATCCCCGATGGCAGTGTGCTAAATGACACATGAATCGGAGCATTATTTCCCATTGCAAATGCACCATTCTGAACAAGACCGCCTTGGGCGTTAAATACCCGAACGAATACTTCTTCTTGCAAAGGGCATGCAATATGGAAATCATCTATTACTGGATTGGGGTACGTCACGCAAATGATTTTTGGCAACTGAGTTGTGCTCGAAATGTCATCAATTAAGCCATTGCAATCATTGTCGAGGCTATCCAATATTTCTAAGGCCATTGGAGCAACCAAAGCGTTATTATCATCACAGTCTCCTGAAACAGCACTATAACCAGCAGGTGCACTAGCGGCACAACTACTCAATATAATCTCAATAGATCCATAACCATCCCCGTCGTTATCAGCATAATAAGTATTGACTGGCAATCCATTATCAATCAAATTATCGCAGTTATTGTCAATGCCATCGCATACTTCGGTCGCATTTGGATTCAAATTGGCATTATTATCATCACAATCCAGTGCATTGGCTACAAAACCTGTAGGCGAAGTAGTTAAACAGGTTACTGACGTAGAGGCCGCATTGCCAAATCCGTCACCATCCAAATCTGCATAATAGGTAATAAAGGTAATGCCATTATCGATCAAATTATCGCAGTTATTATCAATACTATCGCATATTTCTATCGCATTTGGATGTATATTGGCATTATTATCATCGCAATCCAGCGCATTGGCTGCAAAACCAATAGGCGAAGTAATTAAGCAAGTGTCTTTGGTGAAAGCCGCATTACCAAAACCATCTCCGTCCAAATCTACATAATAAGTATTGATCGTGATGCCATTGTCGATCAAACCATCGCAGTTGTTATCGATACCATCGCATACTTCGGCCATTCCCGGGTTCAGGCTGGCATTATCATCATCACAGTCTTCATAACTGAGGTAGCCATCGTTATCGTTATCAGCATAGAAATAAGAACTTGCTTTATTGAACGCGTCATTCCCCATTAATATACCTAGTTTACGTCCCGGAATATCATCAACTGGTGGATGGATACCGCCCCAAATACGGGAAAGACTAGTTTGATCTGAAGCATCTCTATAAGTAGCCCATTGTAGTCTTACTTCCACAGATGGCCCATTTTCAAATTTAAAGAAATTACTATTGGCAGGAACCACAAATTCACCCATACCACCGGGGAAATACTCATCACCTGTGATCCTAGTAATTGCTTCTGCTGCCGTACGAGAAAAGGTAGAGTGGCCAGAGATATAACCAGCAAAAGGAGGCGATACAAATGTTTTTGGCTGATAAGTCGTCCAGTTTTCTGCTAAAATCCAACCAACGCCTGCAATATCGGTAACGGAATTAGCGATAAAATTATGTCCACGCCAGGTATAAAACTTAATTTTACCTATGTTTTGGTTCATATTGCCTGCCAACGGATCGCCAGCTTTTACTTGCTCAATAAAGCCGGGTACTAATTGTACACCCGCTACATTGTAATTCGGCAATGCGGGGTCACTACTTTGGCCTTTCTGAGCCATATAGCGCAAAGCACTTACTGGCCGTACATTATCATAAGCACCTTTGATGCTCCACGCTGTAATGGCTGCATCATGCAGTGCGCCACCAAGGGTAAAATAGGCTTTAACATCATATTCAAGGGGGTCTAAAGTATCACCTTTACCATTAAATTTTCGTACAAATTGCGGGTGATCCAATACTGCCCTGTTAAAAATACTAAACCAATGCCCAGGCGGTGTTTCTGAGTTTGGCCCATCTGCCCAAAACTGCGCCAATACCCGTGTATAATCACCTCTAGGTACTAATTGTGGCGTATATGGCGCACCCGTTTTTGGGTTAAGCGGTCTGCCAAAGTCATTATTACCGCCATTAACTACATCATAAAAGGTTTTGTACTCCTCAAAATTATTGGGTAATGCACCCGTATTTCCAATAGATGCAGGGGATATATCCCAAATGACGCCATCTGTGGGATCCAAATGAGACGCCCAAATGGAAACCATATTAAAATTCCATTTATATTCGTCGGATGTGCCTCCACCCGTAACGGTATTCAACATCGGTGGCGGGCCGGGGTCGTGATAAACAGGCCAGTTATAACCATCTCTAAATATAGTCTTCTTCGTACTATCGGGTAATGCAAACGGGAATACAAACCCCCATTCAGGGCTTTGAAATACTTGGGCAGATGGAATGGGGTTGCCATTTTGGTCAATAGCATTGGATAAGCTCAAGGGTTGCCATCTGTTAGGGTCAACCATGGTTGGATTACCGGGATTGGCAATAATAAGCAGGGGATTAATAGTAGTATAAAAAAAGTTAAGATAATTGAAATCTTCATTAGAACCATCAAATCGTCCATACTCAATTACGCAATTACCAATATAATTACCCAGTTCTGCTGGATCACCAGATGGGTAATTGTCGCTAGTAAAAGTCCAATCATAACCCAGTTGAGTCATCGTCTCCCGAAACCGCTGAAGACTTATGCCCGCATTGGGCGAAAATTGGTAACGTTTCTTCAGAAGGGTAAATGCTGCGTAGCTCATGGCTTTTTTTCGTGCGGCTTCGATATCAGTATTGGGGGGAAGGGGAATATTGATAAAAGGACATTGGTAATTACCTACGGTCTTGCCCAGCAGGTAAGTCTTGGCTTGTCCTGTGGTGTCATATACTGCCCAAGCATCGTACATAGCCATCGCAACATGGAAAAAATTGCGTGCTTGTACGGGCGGGCGGGCAAAATCTTCGCGGACAGATTGTAACTGGACATCATTCCAAATGCGAGCTACGGACTGACCTTGTCCTTGGAGTGTATTGGAATAAATAGCGATACAACAAAAACTAAAGACAGCGAGTCTCGTTTTGGTGTTTGTTCTGAAAAATAAAAGTAAGGGTGTTAATTTCATGTTCATATAATACATTAATTAATAAGGTGTGTTTGTTTTTCACGTTAGGATTATGTATGTTTCGGAAGGTATTATTTTAAAAAAAGCGAGCCGTCCGACTTTTACAGCGGGGCGGCTCGTATATAACAACTTCCTGTGTGTTTCTTTCGCAAAAACAGTATTAACTGCGATTGCTGGTGCAAAGATACGGACTTGAATTATATTTGCAACCTATGTTTGAAAAAAAAATTAAAAAAAAGTGATTTTTTTTCAAACAAGGTCTTTTTTAGGCTTTTTTGGGCTTTTTTTGCTCGTTTTTTTCAGCATTCTAATGAAATTCTTAGAATTGAAATTAGTTATTAATCATTACGGGCATTACGAGCATCAAAATTTCCCGATCGTTATTCTCTTCCACGGGGGTAAGAATACCCGCACGGCTTGGAGTGGAAAGGTCAATCTTGATTTCTTCGCTTTCCAGAACGCCGAGCATTTCGACCAAGAATTTGGCATTGAATGCAATCTTCATTGGGCTGCCATTGAAATTGCAGGCCATTTGCTCGGTTGCTTCGTTGGAAAAATCAATATCTTGTGCTGAAATAGTAAGACTTTTGTCATTCATATCCAACACCACTTGATTCGTGGTTTTGTTGGCATAAATGGCGATACGTTTTAATGAATTTTGCAAGTCACTTCGCAACGCCGATAACTGATTTGGGTTATCCACCGGAATTACCGCATTATAATCGGGGTAACGTGCATCAATCAATCGACATACTAAATTGGTATTCCCAAATGAAAAGAAGGCATTTGCTTTATTGAAAGCAATAGAAACGCTATCATTAGAGGGTAGCGCGTTTTTCAAAAGGCTCAATGCCTTTTTAGGAATAATAAAAGCGGTTGCCACTTCACCTGCGAGGTGGTGTGTGGAGTATTTGACCAATTTATGCGCATCGGTGGCCACCAAAACAAGTTTATTAAAATCCACTTGAAAATATACGCCTGTCATGGCTGGGCGTAAGTCATCCGTAGAAGTAGCAAACATTGTTTTTGAAATACCCTCTAAAAGATATTGGCTATTTATTTTTACTTTATCCACGTCATCAGACTCGGGCAAAGAAGGGAAATCAGCACCGTTTTCGCCTGCCAAACGGTATTTACCATAAGAAGATGTAATTTCTATACCAAAATTATCCGGATTTATATTAAAAGTAACCGGCTGTTGTGGTAATGCTTTCAGCGTTTCCAATAAAATTTTTGCTGGAATAGCAACAGTAAAATCATCGTCGGCTAATACCTCAATGCTGGTTGAGATACTCGTCTCCAAATCGCTGGCTGATATCGAGAGCTTCTTATTTTCAATTTTAAACAAGAAATCCTCTAATATGGGTAAAACAGGATTGGATCCCAATGCGCCGGATGCGACTTGCAATTGCTTCAGAAGTTCGGATGAAGAAACGCTGAATTTCATATATTTTTTATGTATTTTTGCGAATTAAACCGCAAATATAAAGCACCAAATTGTCTTCTTATTTCAAATTAGCTAACATTTTGTGGAAAACAAGCAATACCTTCGCCCCCCGATGGGCATAAACAGGAAAATAGCACCCCAAATTCATACAATTATTCAGCCAGAACTACCTAAATATAAGGTGGTTACCCTTGATAATGGCTTAAAAATTTATACTTTACATTTCCCCGAGCACGACATACTCAAGGTGGAACTTGATTTCCATATTGGTCGCCCCGAGGAAACACAACGAATGACTGCTTATATGACGCCCCGACTCATGCGGGAGGGGGTAGAAGGCATGAATGGGGGAACAATTGCTGAACATTTTGACTACTTTGGGTCGAGTGTCACTACTTGGAGCTGGCTGGACGCATCGGGGTTTATACTTACCGGACTGTCTAAATACGCCGCGCAAACCATTCCTGTATTTGCAGATATTTTATTGCGACCTACATTTCCGCAAAAGGAACTGGATGTATTGATCGAAACCCATCTTCAGGAATTACAAGTAGAATTGGAAAAGGCAGACGTGATTTCTTATCGTGTTTTTACAGAGCGGCTATATGGTGCCGACCATCCTCTAGGTTATAATTCTACTGCTGCTGATTACCGTGCTATTACCTGCGCTTCATTATTGGATTTTCACCAAAAGCACTTTCACCTTTCCAATGCTTATTTCTTTTTAAGTGGTAATATTACCGATGAGGTACTATCTTTGATGAACCAACATTTTGGTCAAATAACACCACTGCCACAAGAGCGTAACGAAAGATATATCCCTGAACCAGCACCCAATTGGCCTAAAAATAAAGATAAAATACTCAAACTCAAACATCCGGGTGCGCTTCAAACCGCACTGAAAATGGGTAGAATGCTGTTCAATCGCCTACATCCAGATTTTTATGATGTGCAGATCATGAATATTATTTTTGGCGGTTACTTTGGTTCAAGATTGATGTCTAATATTCGAGAAGAAAAAGGCTTTACCTATAATATCTACTCAGGTATAGATACCTTCTACGAAACAGGCTATTTTTATGTATCAACAGAGTTCAATAGCGATAAAACAAGTGCTACTTTAAGGGCTATTCGCAAAGAAATGAAAAAAATGCGCGAAGAATTGGTCTCTGAAGAAGAATTAGATATGGTACGTAATTATATGACTGGGGCACTACTCAGCGGAATGGATGGCCCGCTTAGTATGTCATCTGTGATGAGGGCCGTTGTATTTGAGCGCGTAGGAGAGGAAGGGTTTCATCGGCAAGTACAGGCTTTGGCCAATATTACACCACAGCGTATCCAAGAATTAGCACAGATTTACCTGCGACATGAAGATTTTTTGACCGTATTGGTGAGTGGCTAAAAAAAATGTAATATCCAATCAAATTTAATCATTTACAAAACGTTTATTCACTTTTAATCAGTTAGGCACGATCTTTGTTTTACACCGTAAGTAAGGGATTTTTGTATGTTTTTTTAAAAAAAGAGTATGCATAATTTAAAATCAGTGTACATTTGAGCCTAACATTATACTCCGTATTTATCGCTTAAGTGGCAGGAAAGTTTTTTTCCTTGGTTTTATTCCCCTTTTTAATCAACTTCGGTTATTTGTCTCAGTACAAATATTCTCTTTTCATTCATTTGCATTTTCAATTGCTTTTGAAAACGATGGTCAAAATGTTACGTTTATTGACAGCAGTCTTAGTGATTGCCCCAAGTTTGTTTTTATCGGCTCAGGATATTCATTTTTCGCAATACCTGAATTCACCCATGAACCTTGGCCCAGGCATGACTGGCATCTTTGGTGGCGACACGCGCTTTACCGCCAATTACCGCAACCAATGGCGACAAGTTCCAGTTCCATATTCCACATTTAGCGGTGTGGTCGAGAACAAATTTTATTTAAAAAAACAGCGTTACGACCGATACCTAACAGGCGGTTTAATCCTGAACCAAGATCGGCAAGGTGATCTGAGGCTTACTTCATTGCAAGTGGGTATCCCTGTCGCTTTTACCCTTCCCCTGAAAAAAAAGGTATCACCTTTTGCGCATAATTTCTTGACCCTTGGCGTAGTGCCTATGGTGGGTCAGCGTAGTTTTGGCACTAATAAATTCACTTTTGATGCTCAATATGTGGATTGTATGTTCGATCCTACGGCTGCCATTAACGAATCACAGATTTTTGATCGCAATAGTATTACTTATTTTGATTTCAGTGCGGGCTTGAACTACCGCTGGCAATCAAAAGTAAATCGGAGCAAAATTGATCTGGGTACTGGTTGGCACCATATTAATCGCCCCGACCATGATTTTTGGCAAGGCGAAAATAAGGTGAAATTAGAGCGCCGTTTGGCTTTCTATACGTCTTTGTTGTTTCAGGTTCGTTCAAACGTTGATGTAGTAGGGCAGGGCTTATACCAAACACAAGGTGCTTACAAGCAAATTGCTTTTGGTGCAGGCGCAAGATTTCACTTGAACCAAAGACCTTACAACGAATTTGCGCTACAGGTAGGTGCCAATTACCGCCAAACTTACAACGATGCCATTATTCCCCATGTAGAGGCACATTTCCGCACTTGGACGCTTGGCCTGTCTTATGATATCAATATATCTTCAGCCAAGATCGTAACCAACCGTCGAGGAGGCCCCGAAGTTGCCTTGATTTACCGATTGTACAAAGTAAAACCTTTGTCAAAATTCAAATCTTGCCCCATTATTTAATCTTTTTAGATGAAGTGGTTCGCATGGGTTTAACGCTGTACCCCCTGCCCAATTATGCTTCAATAGCATTCATCCATAATTCAAATTGCTCAAAATGAGATACCTTTTACTCATTGTTTTTTTGTACACCAGCCTTTTTGTGTCTGCTCAAACAGGTACTGGTTTCGCCAATCGTATGGGCGAAAATACCGACCGTGGTCCATCCTTGGCTAAAATTGAAGAAAAAGCCGAAGCAGCACTAAAGGAGGGCGACGAGTATTTGGCCATGGATTATTATGCAAGGGTAATTGCAGCCGATAGTAACCGTGTTTCAGCACTAAAAGGTTTTGCCAATGCAACATACAAACATGGTGCTTATGGACTATCCAAAAAGACCGTCCAAAGGTTATTAGATATTGATCCCAAGGACGAAGCATCGCAATTGATGTATTCCGATATTTTGTTCCGCGAAGGAAATTATGAAGGTGCGCAAGCACGTTATTCCGCATTGTTAACTGGGGGCAGCGTAAATCAAACCATTTTAGCGCAAAAAGGACTCGATCAAGCTACTAGCGCAATTCAAAAAAGGGATAATTCAGATTTTTCTAAAACGGCAATTCTACTCGATTCCACCATCAATACGGAATACTCCGAATATATGAACTGGCCGAATAACGATGGTTCGTTCTATTTCTCTTCGTACCGATTCCCATTCAAAGGCGATAAAGGTGACCGTAAAAGAGACCGAAATTTGGTGAAAGTAATGCAGGCATCGCCCAAAGGTGAGTCTTTTGATGCTTTAGTCACCGATTTTAACGCCACCAAAAGACATACGCTTCATGCTACTTTTAATGCCGCAGGTGATATTATGTATTACGCTGAGGGCGATTTTGTCAATAGCGCAGAAATCCGTTGTGACTTATATATGCGCCGCAAAGTGGGGGATACTTGGGGGGCAGCGCAGCCATTAACCAACGTAAATTTGGCTGAATTTACCTCTACAGAACCCAATGTAGGACGAATTCCTGGTACTTCTGGTGAAACATTGTTCTTTGTGAGCGATCGGACACAAGGTAGCAAAGGGGGGCGCGATATATGGTGCGCACCCATCAATGCAGATGGTAGTGTGGGTACGCCAGTAAATCTCTCCAGTATCAATTCCGAAAATGATGATGTAACGCCATTTTATCATTCCCAAACAGGAACACTTTATTTCTCCGCCAACGGGTCAACTACTATGGGTGGTTTTGATGTGTATAAAGCAGTAGGAAGTGGCGGTAGTTGGATGGGGACAACGTCATTGGAGCCACCGGTAAATTCGGCGGCCAATGATGTGTTTTTTACCCTTACCAATGATGCGGCCATTGCTTATATGTCTTCAAATAGGTATGGTTCTGCTAATATTTCAGAGGAAGCGTGCTGCTATGATATTTTCCAAATACCTTTAGTAAAACCCAAAATGATCGCGGTTGCATTCCGTAAATTGACCCAAGACTCGCTCGCACGCACTAATATGCGCTTGTACGAACTGGTAGATGGCAAAATGCAATTAGTGGATTCAGCATTCAATATTCCGGGTGCATTTTATCCATTTTCGGTCAATCCAGGTAAAACATATATCGTAGTTGCTGAAAAACAAGGCTTCAAACCGGATAGCGTCCAGTTTGTAACACCTAAAACAGTTTGGCCAGGCGTTATTTCCAAGCATTTATTTCTCCCTGAAATAAAGGTGGATTTGGTGGCCAAAGTATATGATAAAAAAACAAAAGAACCGATTCCGGGTGCTACTGCTCGCTTCGTAGATATGGGGCCAGTACCAGCAAAAGGAGGTACTCCCAAAGGAACGGTAGCGCCCAAAAGCAGCAGTAGTTCCAATGCTAGTGGGAATGACTATCAATATCCATTGGAATTTGACCACCAATATAAGGTGTATATTTCCAAAGATGGTTACACAATGGATTCCACGTATGTCACCACATCGGGGCTTACGGAATCTACTACGATCAACCGCGACCTGTACCTGCAACGCGGTGTAAATCTGGAAGCATTGGTATTTGATGATATCAATCCTGCTAGACCTGTTGCTATTAATGGTGTTCGGTTTGAGTTGATTGATGTTACACAACCTAATAAACCAGTTAAAGTAACCGACGATTTGCGCAAATTGGACAACCAATTTTCTTCGGTATTAGATTATGGTAAAAAATACCAAATTGTGGCATTGAAAGAAGGCTATTCTTCGGATACCGTCAGTTTTGCTGTCCCAACAGTGACTACGAGGGCTTTTGATCTCATAAAACAGGAGTTGAATATTCATCCACTTGATTTGGAGCGTTATCTGCCTATCCGTTTGTATTTCGATAATGATGAACCGAACAAACGTACGATGGCTACCACTACTACTAAATTATATAGCCAAACGTATTTTACATATTATCCTAAAAAGGACTCTTTTATTCAGGTATTCACGGATCGTATGGTGGGCAATGATAAAGAAAGAGCCGCGCAGGAGTTAGAAGTATTTTTTGAAGATTCCCTCAAAGGTGAATGGAACCGTTTACGTTTCTTCACGGAGGTATTGTTCGAGAAATTGAAAAAAGGCGATAAAGTAGAGATCGAAATCAAGGGTTTTGCCAGCCCTCGTGCACCATCTGGTTATAACAAAAATCTTACTGCTCGCCGTATTATGTCGGTGATGAACCACTTCAGTGATTTTGATGGTGCCTTATTGAAAAAATACCTTTCCACGGGGCAATTGGTTGTTGTTGAAGTGCCTAATGGTGAGGATAAATCAAGGAAAGATGTAATTGATACCTATTCTGATCCCCGCAACTCAGTGTTCAACGTAAAAGCATCAAGGGAGCGAAGGGTTGAAATTATTGGAATTCAGTTTAATAAAAAGTAATTCATGCGCATAAAATTATTCATATTGTCCATTGTTTGTTGTGTAGAGACCCAGTCCTACGCCCAAACACCGCGTGCTTACGAACAAGCGGCTAACGTGGCTTATGAAACCAAAGATTACTATGCCGCTTTTAAATATTACGGCAAAGTACTAGAAATGGAACCCAAACGTACCGATATTATGGTGCGTTATGCAGATGCCGCCCGTTTGTATGGTGCTTTCCGCGATGCAGAACTACATTACGAGACTGCCCTAAATGCAGATAATGCTGCTGGTGGTAAATACCATACTGCGCTATTTGGTTTGGCTTTGGTGAAGAAAAACTTGGGGAAATACGAAGAGGCTTTGCGCCTTTTTGAACGCTATGCTACACGACCAGATCGTGATCCTGATTTGTCTAAAAAGGCAGCCAACGAAATTAATGAATGCGAGTGGGCTATGGAAAAAATGACCAATCCAGATAAATTGGTGCATTTAGAACCACTAAGCGATAACTTTAATACCGGTGATTCTGAAATGGGTATTATCCAAATAGGCGATACGTCTTATTTTGGCGCATTACACCAAGTGAATTGGGGCGACAAGCATACGCCTGCCCGTCCATTATTGCAGGTGATGATGTCGGTAAATGGTCAAAAACCAGTAGTTGCAGCATTTAATAAAGAGAAAATGCACACTGCTTTACCTGCTTTTTCACCAGATGGTAAAATAATGGTCGTTCCTTATGGCGAGTACGTAAGCGAAACTGAAGTGCGTTGTCATCTTTATATGTCTATGCTGCAAAATGGATCGTGGTCGATACCAGTTCCTTTACCAGAAACGATCAATATAGCCGATGCCACGCAGACACAGCCCAGTATCTCAAAAGATAAAGATGGTTATTACAACCTATATTATGTAAGTGATGCACCGGGTGGCCAAGGCGGGAAAGACCTCTATCAAGTGTCGTTTTCGGCAATGGGTAATTTTGCTACACCTGAAAATTTATCAGCATTAAATACCGAAAGAGACGAAGCAACACCTTATTTTGACCAAAATGCGCAAACGCTGTATTTCAGTTCAACGGGGTACCAAAATTTGGGTGGTTACGATATTTATAAGTCAAAATGGGCTAAAAATACTTGGCAAACGCCCAAGCATTTACCCGCTCCATTAAACAGTAGTTATAACGATTTATATTATGCGCCTAACGGCTTACAAAAAGCAGTAATGACATCTAATCGGATCGGAGCGGCTGTATTGGGCGAGGAATCCTGTTGTTATGACTTGTTTTCGGTGACCTATTTGGGATTGAAACTCAATTTGTCGGCGTACGAAGAAGGTACAGAAAGTGCTTTGGAAGAAGTTGTTTATACATTGGTAGAAGATCAAAAAGCACCTAATCTAAAATTCGCGCCCACGACAAAACCAGTCGATTATAAAATTAATCGCGATCAATTGTACAAGGTTTTTGCATCAAAAGACGGGTATTTCGCAGATACGATCTTAGTGTCGTCTTTAGATTTGGAGCCCACCAAAACTGAAATTTCGGATAAATTATTCCTTCGTCCGATGCAAGTGGATTTGGCGGTAAAAGTATTTAACCAATTTAATAAAGAACCGCTTTATGGGGTAAATGTCTTTTTATATGAAAGATCTGGAAATATTAAAGACGAAAAAAATACAGGTACTGCGGCCAACGAATCGGGTCTAAAAGCCAATTACAAAACCAGTTATCTAGTCATAGCAATGAAAGAAGGTTTTACCCCAGATACCGCTGTGGTTTCAGCAGAGGAAATGAGTAAACCAGGTGCTAAGGTCATAAAAAATTTGTTTTTAACCCCTGCAACGCTCTACGGTTTGTTGCCATTGGCTATTTATTTCGACAATGATATGCCGCCTCGTACTGCCGCTCAGCAAGTAGAATCGTACGCACTTACTTATACGGCATACCTATCCCGCCGGAACGAGTTTATTGAAATATTTACCAAAAACCTCCCAGAAGGCGAAAAGCAAATAGCAACTGAACGGCTAAATGGCTTTTTCGATAAAGATGTAAAAGGTGGCTTTGCTAAGTTAGAGTATTTTGCCGATAACCTTGACCTGTTTTTGGATGGAGGTTACGAGGTAGAAATAATGGTAAAAGGCTTTGCCAGTCCCCTCGCATCAGAGGAGTATAATATGGCCTTAACACGCCGCCGTATTGTAAGTGTGAAGAATTATTTACGCACCGCTAAAGGAGGCGTATATGAATCCTATTTGCTCAACAATCAATTGAAAATATCCACGGCTCCGCTTGGGGAAACTTTAGCGATAGCAGGTATCAACGATAGTAAAAAACAACGTGAACTTTCTATTTTTAGCGTAGAAGCGTCCAAAGAACGCCGCGCCGAAATTATTGAAGTCCGATTGCATAAAATTCACCAATAATCGCCGAACTATACAACAAACGAATATATGAGATCCGTACTGTTGACACTCGTTTTCATGGTAACTGCATTTGCTGCAAAGGCCATTGATCTAAGTTTTACGTCTGTATCGCCTACTTGTCATGGGTTTACAGATGGTACAATAACCGCTAATCCTAGTGGCGGTGCTGCTCCTTATGCTTTTGCTTGGAGTAATGGCCAATTCGGACAAACCGTATTGGGCGTAGCGGCTGGTGCCTATTCTGTTACAGTAACCGACCAAACAGGTGCTACTGTTGCTGGAAATGTAACGCTTACCCAACCCGATGCTATCACCATCGTATTTACCCAACCTGCGCCCAATTGTGCTAGTTATCAACCCGTTACAGCCAATACCACTGGTGGAGTAGGGGCATATTCCTATATTTGGAATACTGGTGCAACCACGGCTACGATTACACCTGCCTCATCGGGCAATGTATTTGTTACCGTGACGGATGCTACGGGGTGTGCTGTGGCTACTACTTATTACGTACCAGTTGCTTCGCAGATATTTACCAGTTATTTTGCGGTTGCTCCTACTTGTTTTGGGGGCAGCAATGGTTCTATTACACCTAATATTGTAGGGAATTACCTGCCGCATACATGGACATGGAGTACAGGTACGCAAGCAAATACAAATTTGACAGGTGTTGTGGCTGGCAATTATACCGTTACCGTGAGTGACGCGCAAGGATGTACCAAAGTGGATCAAATAAATATCCCAACGCAAGCACCCGTACAAGTCATTGCTCAAATGACTAATGTGATTTGTCATGGCACTCAATCTGGTGTAGGTACGGCGCTGGGTTCTGGTGGCGTAAGCCCCTATAATTATGCTTGGAGCAATAATACAAACGGCCAAATTATCCAAAATCTTGGGGTAGGTAATTATACAGTTACCTTAACAGATGGTAATGGCTGTTCTGCAACGGCGGTTGGCACAATTACCGAGCCACCAGTTTTGAACAATACCGTAGTTAGCGTAACCCCTTCTTGTGGAAGTAATGGTAGCATAACTGTATCGCCTTCAGGAGGAACACCGCCCTATATCTTGAATTGGAATGCTGGCCAATACTCCGGCACAACTAATAATAATTTACCCGCGGGCAATTATTATATCTGTTTATTTGATGCGAATAACTGCCAAATGGACGTGGTTGTTACAGTGCCTGGTGGCCCAGGCATAACGGTAAATCTAGTCACTGAAAAAGCAGATTGCGTTGGCTTAGCCAGTGGCACGGCTACAGCAGTTGTGAGTGGCGGTACCGGTAATTATCAATATACCTGGAGCAATGGTGGCCCCAATTTGCCCCAACTCAATGGTTTAGCAGGCGGACTCACCTATACTGTAACCGTAGTAGATCTTACTTCGGGCTGTACAAGTTCGGCATCTGCAATGGTGGGTTTGCATGGACAAATTGCAATCCAAGTAACCGATACCGATGTATTCTGCGCAAGTAACACCACTGGTACTGCCAATGTGGTTGCATTGAGTGGTAGCGCGCCCTTCACTTACGCTTGGACAGTGAATGGAAATACTGTAAATACACAAGAAATTACTGGTTTAAGTGCTGGTGCATATCCCGTTATCGTAACAGATGCCCAAGGTTGTAAGGCTTTCGGTGTGGCTGATATTGGTGCAACGGCATCTGCTTTGGCAGAATTTGGTATTCAAAAAGTCGATTGTGAAGCAGATGTTGTAACAATCAAACTAAATGACCTCTCCGTTGGTAACGGCAACGCAATTACCAATTGGGAATGGGTGATTGCTTGGGGTACGGGTTCTATTGCTTACAGCGGTCAAACCCCACCGATTATCCCTGTACCTGCTAACTCAACTGGTACTGTGATATTAAAAGTATCCACCGCTGCTGGTTGCGTGGATGAGGTTGTTCACGGTTTTAGTGTTGGCCAAGCGATCAATATTGCAATAAATGGCAATAATCCATCTGTCGATTGTGTTGGAGGTGCTTCAACTATTTTAATCAATGGTGACTCCACTTATAATTATCAATGGTCGCCAATGACCAATCTTACTTTTGTAAATAATAACCCACAGGAAGTAATTGCCAATCCTTCAGTGGCTACAACTTATCAGCTAATTGCCTCTAAAGATGGGTGTAAAGATACTTTGAATGTACAGGTGACTAAACCTACCCCGTTCTTAATCGACTTAGGTGCGCCAGTAGTAAAAACTTGCACGCCTAATCAATCTATTGAGGCTTATATAAACCTACCGGATCTAAATTTAACTTATACATGGTTGAATGCACAAGGTGACTCCATTGGGACGGGTAATCCTTTTATCGTACCAGCAACGGATACGCCAACTATTTACAGCGTGGTTGCTACCGATGCTTTCGGTTGTACCGCTACCGATCAGGTAAGTATTCAAAGCACAGCAGTGGATGTACAAGCAGGTATTTTGCCCCTTGCGTTAGCATGTGCGGGTACGCCTATGCAAGCAGGCGTGGTGAACTTAGATTCAACCGATATTTTGATGTACAGTTGGGTGGCTAGTCCAGCAGGCATTACTATTTCTGATCCGATTGCACAAAATCCAACCATTTCAGGTGTTGCTGGTACTTACACGGTAAGTGTAACCATCACCAATCAGTATGGCTGTACAAAGGTGTTGTCAACGCCTGTTACATTCAGCACATCCGCTAATTTGGCTGGTCAGGTCAGTTCCGATCTATGTAATGGTCTTAATGTGGCTTTCACAAATACGAGTAACCAAACAGGTACTTGGGCTTTTGGTGATGGTACAAATAGTACCCTCCTAAATCCTGCGCATACTTATACCAATGCAGGCAGCTATATCGTAACATTCACCCCTAATGATGTTTGTTATCTGCCCTTTAAAGATACGATTCAGGTAACAGCCACGCCGGCAGTGGTAGCGGCCATAACATCGGCGGTGCTTTCGTGCCAAAATACGGCAACAGTAGGTTTTACGGATGCATCACAAAACGCGAACCCTATTGCATCTTGGAATTGGACGTTTTCAACGGGCCAAACATCTAATCAGCAAAACCCAACGATTGTATTCCCAACACAAGGCAGCGTAACTGCAACACTTGTAGTGACCGATATCAATGGTTGTACGGATGCTTCTGATCCAATTACATTGAATATTGACATCGTAAATGAAAGTGTGGAGGCGCAAGCGGGTTTTTGTCCGGGTGGTTCAAAAGCACTTAACCCAAATCCAAATACAAGTTATACTTACAATTGGACGGCAGTGCCAAACGATATCGAATTGGTGAGCAATAGCCCCAATCCTACCGTAAGCCCTGATGTCGCTACTACCTACTCGGTCTCCATTACTAATGGAAGTTGTACTGTAGCACAAACAGTTGACGTAACGATTTATGATCCGGCAGATGTACTTGCGTCTCGCGATACGGTAGTTTGTACCTCTAATTCTGTGATAGTAAGCGCATTTAGTACCAATGCCAGTAATTTCCAATGGAGCACAAACTCCAATTTTACACCAGTATTTGCGAATGGCGCAACAGCCACTGCGATACCGTCTTTGGTGGGTATGAATTTTGTACGTGCCACTACTGCACAGGGTTGCTCTGGCATGGATTCAGTAAAGGTATTATTGGGTAACCCTAATGTACTGGCTTCTACCCTTGATCCAACTTATATTTGTAATGGAGTAAGTGCACAAATTGGTGTAATAAACAATAAACCAAGCGATATTTTGACTTATCAATGGTCGGGTGGTTTGCCAGCAGGGGCTATCCAAAACGTAAACCCAACTACGGCAACCACGTACGCCGTAACTGTAACGAACCAATATGAGTGCAAAGATACCCTTAGTTTTGCCGTAACTCCTGTTGCATTGGCACTGGATTTAAATGTAACAGGAAAGACTACCATTTGCCCCGGTGAAACTGTCGTGATTACGGCTACCACAGCAGGAGGCTCTGTGTATAGTTACAATTGGACACCAGCCTCTACTTTGGATGATCCAAATATTGCAGCACCGAGTGCCACGCCAGAAGTAACAACAGATTATAACGTAGTGGTAACGGATGCCAGTGGCTGTACAATTGTTGGTAATACTACCATTACGGTTATTTCACCAGATTGTATTGATCCATTTATCTTTGTTCCAAACGCATTTTCGCCCAATAACGACGATAATAACGATTTTTTCCGCGTACGCGGTGTCAATATGACCGAACTATACTTTGTAGTTTGGGATCGTTGGGGCGAGAAAGTATATGAAACCGAGCAAGTCAACCATATCGGGTGGGATGGCATTTTTAAAGGAGTTGCTTCTACCCCTGATTCCTACGCATGGTATGCACGCGTGCGGTGCGGCAATGGCCAAATTTGGGAGAAAAAAGGAAATGTGACTTTGCTGAAATAAAGCATACTCAATTTGTCGCAAATAAAAAGAGCCATTTCGATACGTCGAGATGGCTCTTTTCAATTTAGTGCAGATTTTGCTTATTTTATATAGTACCACCAGCCGATCAAACCTGCTCCTGCCACTCCAAAAGCATTTGCAGTGCCATGCCAAGCGCGCATCGTTGGGATACTCAATAGTTCAATCAGGTAAAATGGCCGGAGTGCATAACCCAAGGCCAATGTCATTGTAAAAAGTAGCGCTACTGCAAGGATTCCCCAAGCGACACGAGTAATATGGGGAAGTTGATTCGTTTTCAAGGTAATTTGACCATATCGAAATGCGGTTAACCAACCCGATAAGGCCACGGCAGCAGCAGCAAATGCTTCAAATGTAAAATCATGCGTGAGTTGTGCAATAGTAATCCCAACTGCTGTTAAAGGGACAGCGGCAACGGAAAGCCAACACGCTAATTTTCCTGTTCTGCTAGGCCAGTATTCGGTCACTAATCCAACGAGGCTGGGAAAAATAAGTCCTGCATAATGAAAATGCACACCAGTGAGCAGTACAATTGCCGGATCAAAACCCAAAGGTTGCCAACCAAGACGGTCGCTCATCGTCCACAGACCTCCTACTACCATAAATATACGCCCCGATGCTTGTGCCACTTGATCGGCGGAGCGTTTTTTTTGAATTAACCACGCTACACCTACTTGAAATTGCCAAAGCGTAACCAATAACCAAGGTAATGTTGCGCTTCCAGCCACGATGCCTTGCGGTAAGATAAATGCAATGACCAAAGATAATGCAGCTCCAAATAGCCACCAACGTTGCCGATCAGTGGCAATATTGGGTATCAAAGGCACCCAAACCAATGCTGCTAATTGGAGTATTAATGCCGCCCAAAGGTGCTGATCTGCACTAGGGCGTTGCACAAGTGTAAGCAATATCCAGGTGGATATGCCTATCCCAATAGTCCATCTTGAAGTAGCCGTTTTAGTTATCATTGCCTGTTAAGTTAGTGGTTAATACGCATCGCATTACCAGAGTCTTTTCTAAATTTGGCCTGTAACAAACGCATGATGGGGTAACCAATTCGCGCCATCCAAAAACGCGGTTTAGAAAATGCTTTAATCGTGTACCAAACATCGCCAGCGGTATCTATTTCCACCAAAAACAACTCCTCTCCACATTCCACATGCCCGGGCAAGGTGCCATAAGCAAAACCAAATCGGGTAGATTCGTCAATAACATAAATAATCCGACAAGAATTGCGCCACCATAATCCACCGAAACGCGCATACATCGCTACTATTTCGCCAACAACAATTGAGGCCTGTTCGGGTAGTATTTTTGTCCACTGACTGGGAAACATCCGCCAATCGCGGATATTTTGTTTGGCACGTTCAAAATCCATCTGCCCATTTCCAACTTTAACACGTTGATAATCATTGTCGTACCCATCTATTTTTGTAGGTAAGGCAGTGCCACTGAGGGGAGTATAGGTAATATCTAATTGGGCTTGAGCAAGGAGAAAAGCCTTGGTCTGTTGGATTGAGGGAATATGAAGGTAAACCATATAGTTGTATTTTCATTTTTTTCTGAAAATTAAATAAATAACGTTGGTGTTTTACTAAATGTTTTAGAAAAATAAAGTTTTTTATTTTTTTGCCTATGTTTGCGCTGTTTTAAACCTAAAAATCGTTGTTTCAATTTATTAGAAATAGATATGCAATTCATCCATTTACTAAAAAAACTTGACTGGCGTTCGCTGTTGTCTGTATGTGCCGTAGTTACGAGTATGAGCGGATTGTATGTCTCAAATCGGCAACTTCAAATTGCTTCTGAAGCACAACAGGCATCTGTATTTCCCTATTTAACGATGGCATACAATAATAGCCAAACGCATATTGAATTATTTGTAAAAAATGAAGGCAATGGGCCTGCGTTTATCAGTGGTGTGGAAGTACGTTTGCGCGATTCAGTGTATGGTGATTTTTGGACTCCGGTAAATCAATTTTTGGATACATTACAGACGAAAAAAAAGATCTATACCTCAAAAAGTGACTTGTTGTCCGGCTGGGTCATTCGCCCAGATGGCGGGCAATACACACTTTTCCGTTTAGATGGATTGGATAAGTTCACGGCTAATCAATTTTGGCAGTTTTATTCGGATAAAGATAAGGGTGTAGAGATAAAAATATGGTATTTAGACCTCTACAACAATTGCTGGGTATTCGATTTCAAAAAAGCCAGCGTAGAAAGGTGCGAAAAATGCCCCAAAGCGGTATTGCACAGATGATCCGTTGAACCACGGCACTCTTTTATTGTTAGTACAGCATAAAATCACTATTCACATTCCATTTCTATGTTCCATTTAAAAGTAGGCGATGCCGCACCCGATTTCACATCTGTTAATGAGAAAAATGAAACTGTTAGCCTTTCCGATTATAAAGGCAAAAAACTGGTTATTTATTTTTACCCAAAAGATGATACACCCGGTTGCACCGCACAGGCATGTAGCCTCCGCGATGGCTATCCGATGTTTCAAAGTAAAGGATACGAAATCCTTGGTGTAAGTCCGGATGCTCCGAAAAAGCACGTAAAGTTTATCGAAAAATACAGTTTGCCATTTAGTCTATTGGCCGACGAAACCCATGCCGTTGCAGAATCTTATGGCGTTTGGGGGCAGAAAAAATTTATGGGACGCACCTACGATGGTATCCACCGCACCACTTTTGTCATTGATGAAAATGGTACAATAGAGCAAATTATTGAAAAAGTAGATACCGCTGGACATACGGAGCAGTTGATCGGATAAATCTGGGTGAGGGATATATAAATTGCAATGTAACTATATATCCCTCACCATTTTTGTGTGTGGAATACCATCTTCCAAGTATTCCTCTCCTGTGGAAACAAATCCAAGGCTACTGTAAAACGATAGTAAATAAGATTGCGCACCTATTTTAATGGGTTCGTTACCAAATAAGTGTAAGCACAAGGCTATACTTTTTTCCATCAGTAATTTTCCAACGCCCTGCCCACGTACCGATGGCGCATTCACTACTCTTCCAATAGACATATAATTGGGGTAAGACAACCCTTTGGGCAATAACCGGGTATAGGCCACCAGTTGTCCCGCATCATTTCGGCACATCAAATGGTATGATTCTTGGTCTTTTCCATCGGTATCCAGATATGGGCAATTTTGTTCCACTACAAAAACCTCTTGTCGGAGCGACAAAATTTCATAGAGTTCTTGTGGGGTAAGTTCAGCAAAGGGTAAACAGGTAAAATGCATTTAAGAATTGTGTTAAAGGTGATATAGGTTAAGTATTGGAGGCAACCTTTTTTTTTAAAACTGCTTCATTCTTATACAAACCAATATTTTTCACAAAATTATGAATAAAAATTATTTTAACGTGCTGTTTTACAGCGCACTGCTTATTTTTTGCCTTTTCTCAGGCAATGTTAACGCTCAAGAACGTCGTGTCGGCTTTCAAGTGGGTGGTGGCCTATCGGATGTCGCTATGCCCAAATTAGAGAGTGGGGGTAATCAAATAGATGGATCGTTGAATATTAGTTCCTTTGCTGCTGCTATGGTAGTAGAACGCACTTTTAAAAAAAATAAACTCGGGATCAATGTTGAACCCGGATTTATCAAAAGAGGTTTCAAAACAAATGGGGCATCTAGTATATTTAGCCCAGTTACTGCGTTTTATTATTCTAACTTACCCATTTCATTTTTTGCACAACCCTTAGGTAACGATAGGATAAGGCTATCATGTGGCATTGAAATGGCCTATTTAATAAAAACGACTGTTAATGATGCATCGCTGACACCAGTAGTGGAAGATGTTTTTAATAAATTTGACCTATTGGGTTTTGTTGGAGTACAAGCAAGGGTGTACCAAAAACTCTCTTTAGGCGTAAGGGTAAACAGAGCATTTACTCCCGTCACAAGTGCAGATTATGTTAATGACCAAGGTGAATCAATAGGAACGTTTGGTTGGTACAATATGAATGCCCAATTATACGCCCGATATTATTTTTATCATAGCACACCAAAGTCGTGATTTATCTACGAACGGCAATTTAAAAGTGACGAACGACATTTTTTTTGTGGTTTTGCTAAAATTTTCAGATTTTAGCAAAACCCAATCTAATTCGGAAAACGTACTTTTAAAACCGTCAACTCGCAAACAAATTTTGTATTAATGGCCAAAAGAAAAAATTTATTTTTATATAAAGGCTTTGACTAAATTAAGGATAAATGTTGTACAAAAAAAATTATCATTAATTTGGTAATTAATTCAAAAATACGCTTTAATATTGCACCAAGTAGTTTTTGTGTTTATTTGTTTGGGTTAGAGCCTCTCGCCGCAATAGGTGGAGAGGCTTTTTAAATTTTTTGCTTAAAATTTGACGCTCATTCCTTAATAAAAAACGAACCACCCTTTTACAAGGGGGGTTCATAAAGAAAATTCTGAAAAAAAAGGTTCAATCGCTCTTGCAGCGCTACTGTTAAATCGGAAATCGGATGGCCTAAAAAACCATTATTTTGATTAAATACCAAGTTCAAATTCAACACGACGGTTTTTTGATTTACCGGCTTTGGTTGTATTATCTGAAACTGGCTTAGATTCGCCGAAACCGGCGTATTTCATTCGATTTTGCGCAATACCCTTTGATACAAAATAATCAAAGCATGCTTTTGCGCGCTCATCGGATAGTTTTTGATTGGAGGCGGTTGTTCCGTCGCTGTCGGTATGACCATTAATCGTAAGGTTGAAATTCGGGTACCGTCCTAATACTTCAACTACTTGATCCAATATACCATACGAAGAGGTCTTGATGATTGATTTGGCGGGTTCAAACTGCACGCCATAGATGGCAGCATCTAGTATTTTTTTATCGGTATCGGATAAGCCTGGACACCCGCCATTCGTAGCAGTTCCGGCCTGTTTGGGACATTTATCTAAAGCATCTGCTATGCCATCCGCATCCGAATCTGGGCAACCACCCATATTGGCGGCACCTGCTTCATCGGGGCACTTGTCGTCATCGTCCAAAACACCATCAGCGTCGCGGTCTTTTTTAGGGCAACCAGCATTGGCTACTGTACCGGCCTCATTTGGACATTTGTCATCCGCATCTTTTATGCCATCACCGTCGCTATCTGGGCAACCACCCAATTTGATCGCACCATAAGTATCAGGACAAGCATCTTTACTGTCGGTTACGCCATCTTTGTCCTTATCTGGGCATCCGCCAGTAACCAAAGAGCCTTTCATATCGGGGCATTGGTCGCTTTTGTCTGGAATGCCATCGCCATCGGTATCAGGGCAACCGCCATTAGCGTTTAATCCCTTTTCTT
>JBEAVK010000295.1:0-4499 GCA_041160955.1 Bacteroidota bacterium | reverse complement strand
GGGTGGGGGAAGGCGGTGGCGGTATATTTCTTTTTGCAATTTGCAAGTTTTTTTTCGCATCGGCACGATTGGGCGCATAGCGCAAACATTTTTGATAAGCGGCTACTGCTTCCACATAACTGCCCATGGCCATAAGCGCATTACCGGTATTGAACAGGGCATCCGACTTGGATACAGGGTTTTTTGATTGTTCCGTAGCGCGATTGTAATAAGTAACTGCCTCTTCGTTTTTTCCTTGTTTTAGCAAAGCATTGCCGCAGTTATAACTCGCTTTTTCATTGTTTTTTATCGTAGAAAATGCTTTTTCCGCGTCTTTATAGTTCTTTTTTGAATAGGCACTTTGACCTTTGAGCAAATCCAAATGTGCCGTTTGCCCCATAAGTTGAAGGGCAAAACAAAGCAAAAACATACTTAAAAAACCGTATTTAATCATGGATTGAAAAATTGACATCGTATTAAAATATGCTTTTAATTTTTAATTGTGCAAAATTACCAGTTATTTATTATGTTAGTAGAAAAAACAGATAAAAATGATAACTTTGCCCCAAAATAACCTAGAAGTGAAAAACTGGCTTTATCCTAATTTTAGTATCGAGGACACCACCCAACTGGCTAAATCATTAGAAATTGACCCTTTACTGGCCGCAGTATTGGTGCAACGGGGTATGTCCACTAAAGCCGATGCCGAGCGTTTTTTTCATCCTGATATCCAAGCACTCCACGACCCTTTTTTGATGAAAGACATGGATTTGGCCGTACGCAGGTTGAACCGCGCTATAATGACGGAAGAGCGTATTTTATTGTATGGCGACTACGATGTGGATGGCACCACCAGCGTGGCTTTGATGTACGCTTTCCTTCGCAACTTCTATAACAACATTGATTATTACTTACCCGACCGCGATAAAGAAGGCTATGGTGTGAGTATGGCTGGGGTGGAATACGCACACGAAACGGGCTGTACTTTAGTGATCGCTATGGATTGTGGGATCAAAGCCGTGGAGGAAGTAAAAAAAGCGGCTTCTTATGGTATTGATTTTATTATTTGTGACCACCACCTACCCGAAGGCGGCTTGCCCAATTCTATTGCCAACCTCGACCCCAAACGCGCCGATTGCCCTTATCCGTTTAAGGAATTGAGTGGCTGTGGCATTGCCTTCAAATTGGCACAAGCGTATGCCTTATACAATACGACACCCGCAGAAGAACTGGTAGGACTACTGGATTTTGTCGCCCTGAGTATTGCTTGTGATATTGTACCAATAGTGGGCGAAAATAGGATTCTTGCTTATCATGGTTTAGAAAAATTAAACCGCTCTCCAAGGCTTGGCATTTGGGCGCTTATTAATAAAAGCGGAAGATCTTATCCTTTACAAATCAATGATTTAGTGTTCGGATTAGGCCCATTAATCAATTCCGCAGGCCGATTAGGCGATGCCAGGGAATCCGTTCGACTAATGCTTTCGGTGGATCGGAATAGTGCCATTGAAGCAGCTGGACAATTGATTACCCGCAATCGGCAAAGACAAGCAGTGGATACCACGGCCACTTCGGCTGCACGGCTGCTTGTGAAAGATATTATAGCACATAATAACCCAAAAACTATTGTGCTTTTTGATTCAACCTGGCACAAAGGCGTGGTGGGTATTACGGCAAGCCGTATCTCCGAGGACTTTCACAAACCGACCGTTATCCTTACCGAAAGCGATGGGATGGCTGTGGGCTCGGCTAGGTCGGTGCCTGGCTTTGATCTGTACGATGCCATGCAATCTTGCGAGGATTTATTTCATTCTTATGGGGGGCATTCACACGCAGTGGGGCTACAAATGGCCATTGAGCATGTACCTGTTTTTACAGAAAGACTGGAGGCTTGGGCGCAAAAAAACATGAGCGCTGCCTCGGAGCAGCCTTCGGTTGAAGTAGTAGGCGATATTCTTTTTGAGCAAATTACACCCGAGTTTTTTAAAGATTTAAATCGATTTTGCCCTTTTGGTCCCGAAAACATGAATCCTGTTTTTGTCGCTAAAGATGTAAGAGATACCGGTAAAAGCAAAAGACTGGAGAATAATCATGTCCGCTTTTCTTTGATACAAGGCAAAACAACCATCAGCGCTATTGGCTTTGGAATGGCAGACCAATTTGATCTAGTAAAACACCGCCCCTTCGATATCGCATTTAACCTCAGAGAAGAACAATGGCGGGGAAATACCATTATCAGCCTACAATTGAAAGATCTGCGCTAAGTTTTTTGCGCTTATGCCTAATCGTTACCTGCGCTCTAAAATTATCCGCTTCATCTCAGTCCTATTTTCATATCCCCATCCATTGGGGGTGGTTTGAAGTGTGGTTGGCAGCATCCACGGCTTTTGCGTATCATTTTAACGACAATGTCATGGCTATTCGGTTATGGGCTTGGGCATTAGGGGTACTGGCTGGAATGGCCTTTTTTTGCTTACCATATATGCTACAAGTAATGGCTTTGAGTACAGGTATATTATGGGCGGCCTATTTATTTGTTTTCAGGGAGTTTGTATTCCTAAAGCCGCTATTGATATCCTTAGTTTGGGTACTCACCACCCTATTTATGGTAATTCCTGTCGTCCATTATGCAGCGGCTATTCCGCTCGCATTGTCCCGATTTTGTTTTATTCTTGCGCTAGCATTGGGTTGTGACCTTGTGGATATGCGCTATGATACCATTGAAAAAACGCCTACTTTGGCTTTGCGTTGGGGAAAAAAGGGGGTCTTTCTTGGTGCGCTTTTTTGCTTGTTGTTGGCTACTGTAGCCCTTGCGTTTTCGAGTTATTCTTATTTCTGGAAAATGGAACACATGTGTGTTTTGCTTTTGAGTGCAGGTTTGTTGTTTTGGATAAAAAACAAATCCGAAGTACTATCTTGGCGACAGGTGACTTGGTATAAATTGGGGATTGATGCGCTATTACTTGGTTAAGGAACGTCTTTCAAAGGCTGGGTGCCATACATTTTTCCGGCAGCCGTCATTTTGAGCAAATAATTTAACCGTTTTTCGGCTTCTTCTCTCCTGAGTTTTCCCGTTTCTTGTATCCAGCCCACTTTTAAACGTTGATAAAAAGGAGAGAATTTTTGAAAATTTGACCAAATATCCGCATTTGCCTTCAACCGCAGTTCAATCCATTCTGGTATTACTAACGGATCACTGGGGTTACCAATTTGTTCAGCAATAGGATCAATACCCGCTTGTGTCATTAATCCTGCTCGCTGTAATTTCCAAATCCGCTGACGGTTCAGTTCCGAAAGAAAGGTCTTTTTACGGCGCGGTGTAATCCGCTGTACCATACTGTCCTCTTCGTATTTGTTCACTACACCATCTATCCAGCCAAAACAAAGGCACTCTTCTACCAAATCATCGTAAGGCAAACTTGGCCGCCCCGATGCTTTCTTAAAGGTCTGTACCCACACTTCGGTTTTACCACTTTGGTGGTGTGTGGACAACCAATCGCGCCATTCTGCACGTGTTTTGGGATAAAATACTGCTGTAATTTCCATTTTCATAAATATTGCTACAAATATTACGCGGCGCTACACCTTTTTTTAAAAAAAGCCTTAATAAACATTATGCACCATTTTTTTGACGAACAAAGATATGAAATGAGATGATGATAACAAAGTTTTCTTATAAAAATTTCAGGTGCAGCGCCCTGATTAACTTGGGAGAAGTTCAACATTTGTAGCACCGTAATATTTGTTGATATCATTTTGTTTTTTTCAGGAAAAGTGTTAATGTTTATCGCGGATTAAACGTTCATTGTATCTTGTCAAAACATGTGAAAAGAATATTTCCTTCTTTTTAAAACCTTTATGAAAAGACACCCCTGCGCTAATAATCCAAGTAAGCAGCAATGCTTGCTATTTTTCACTGTTTCTAAACCGAACAATTAATTTTTTAACATCATGCGTTTATCCCTATTGGCTGTACTATTGTGCGCCTCCTTTTTTGCTCATGCTCAATGTTCAATTTTCGACCTCACAGTCGCCACAGGTGCTTGCCAAAGCAATACCACTTATGCTGTAACCATCAATTTTCAGGTACAAAACTCCACTAACGACTCTTTTGATGTGTGGGCCAATAATGGCGTATTTCTAGGCACTTATGCCCTCAATGCTCGACCATTAACTATCCCAAATTTCCCATACGACGGCGGCCCTAAGGATGTGGTAAAGGTCTGTATCGACGAAAATTTGAACTGCTGCAAAACCACGGAATTTCCGGTACCTGCCTGCATCAATACGCCTCCTAATTGTGAAATATTCGACCTCACAGTGGCCACAGGCGCATGTAATGGTGATTCTACTTATGTGGCAACCATAAATTTTCAGGTACAAGGTGCTACCAACGCATCGTTCGATCTTTGGGCCAATAACCAATACATCGGATTTTATCCTTTAACCGCACTGCCACTTACCATCCAACAGTTCCCATACAATGGCGGTGCCAATGATGTGGTAAAAGTGTGTATCAA
>JBEAVK010000287.1:0-5532 GCA_041160955.1 Bacteroidota bacterium | reverse complement strand
TATTGTCGAACTGGGTGCGCGAGGAACAACTCGAAATGGTACGGGTTAAGTTGAAACTGCTGGGCGGTGTATGCGAACAGATCCTCCATCTTTCGGAGTATTTGGACTATACTGCTCATCAGATCGCTGAATCCATCGGATTTAGTAACGCCAATAGTGTAAACAGCAAAAAATACAGCTGTTTGCAAAAATTGCGTGAACTGATAAAGGCATCTTAACTATCATAATCTCTTTAAACATTTTACCATGGACGAGTCCCTGTACCTTCGCATAAAACAATACAAAAACGGCCAACTTACCGAGGCTGAACGTGCGGCTTTTGAGCAGCAGATGCAAACTGATCCAGCATTTGCTGATGAGGTGGCCACTTGGGCTGCCATCTTTCAAGGCATTCAGGAAAAAGGCGATGCCCAACTGAATAACGAATTGATGGACTTTGGCAAACAATTGCTGCAAGCATCCGTCGCCGCGCCCGAAATGACCGCCAAAGTGAATCCCGAATTAATGGCTCGACGTTTCTCAATACCGCGCTGGGCTTATGCCGCAGCCGCCATGATATTGTTACTGCTCGTGGCATGGCCAATCTATCAACGATTTGGAAGCACAGAAAATACTTTTGCTTCGGCAGAAACCCTGTTTTCGGAGCATTTCAGCGCACTAGATGCACCAACAGTACGCGATGGCGGGGCAATCCCGTGGCAAGTGGCTTACCAACAGCAGCAATACGCCGAAGCAGCCGCAGCATTGCAGCACCTTTTGGAGGATTCGAATTACAAACGTAGATCAGAAGCGCAATTATTTCTAGGAATTTCCCATTTAGGCACCGGACAACCCCAAAAAGCACTGGAAGTTTTACAACAGGTGAACCCCGACAATTTTGAATGGGAAGAGGCCCAATGGTACACAATGTTGGCATATCTAAAATTGGGCAACACTGCAAAAGCAAAAAACTTGTTACAAACCATTGCAACACAAACCGGAAATGCCCGTCAGCAGGCAGCATCTATCCTATTAAAGCAAATTAAATAATTATGGTAAGCAGCCGATTTAATGTTAGCAATGTTATAAAAAGCAATAGCATAGTTGTGATGTCGGCTTTAGTACTTGTAATCGGCATTGGATTGTGCAGCCAAACAAATGGCTCCTCCTCCCCTGAAGTATCTTGGAAAAAGGATTCAACTGCTTATACACTGCGCGAAAAAGCAAGGTTATTATATGATGCAGAGGTCTATGACAGCTCGCTCTTATACGCGTACGCAGCAGCCGAACGAGGTGAAAAGTTACAAGATTGGCACACTTGGGGCGAAGCACAGACCTATATCATGGCCGCTCAATATTATTTGGGGCAGACCGCAGAGGCCGCTGCGGGTTTCCCCAAACTGGAGCAAAAAGCCTTGACGGTGATTCCGGTGGATAGCGCTTTTTGGACCGATTATTTCAATACAGCAGCAGCTATTTATAACGATTTGGGTAATTATGAAGCCGCCATTGCAGTAGGTAGAAAAGAAATTGACTATTATGAAAAAACCAATAATGTTGCCAGTTTATCCCTCGCCCGAAATAATGTAGGAGGCTATTATCTGAACCGGGGTGATTATGACCGTGCCTTGGAATATACGTTGGCAGCACTTCAAGGGTATTCAACCATTACTGAAGCAGATGAGGATCAGGTTTGGACAAATGCTAAACTTAGCGAAATCTATTTTCGCAAAACCGATTATCCTAAGGCCATTCACCATGCTGAAATAGGACTTAGTATGCTTAAAACAAAATGCCCGGAAAATGCAGAACTTGAAGCCAACTTAAATTTGTCTCTCGGGAGTGTTTATGCCTTTTTAAAAGAACACCAAAAATCGCTATCTTATTTGCAAAAGGCTCTTCAAATACAGAAAAAGAATGACATTGAACAGAATCTAGAAAATATTTTGATAAGTTTGGGGTTTGCCTATACTCAAATTGGTCGTTACCCGCTAGCACTCCAATATTTGCAAAGCGCGCTGGATGTGGTGAAGCCCAATTCTCCTAATTATGCAAGAGTATGCAGGTATTTAGGGACTCTACAGCAAGCAAGCGGGTATTTAAGGTCAGCACTGGAATGGAAACAAAAAGCACTCATTACGCTGTCAGGAGTCCATTCATGCAAAGATTCACTCGATAATCCGCCCATCAGCACCAATGGATATATTGATTTCTTCAAAACTTTAGCCGAAAAAGCAACTATTTTGCAATTGCTCGCCCAAAAGGAATCCAAACCTGCTTTGCTGGAAGCGGCGCATTCAAGCCTCGACTTGGCAACGGTAGTACTCGATAGTATGCGCACGATTTATCAGGAAGGATCCAAACAATTCTGGAATGAGGAAGCACGCCCAATGCTGGAAAATGCGATAGATTTGGCATTGCAACTGCACCAAAGTACCGGAAATGAGATATACCTCACCAAAGCCTTTGCTTATGCTGAAAAAGGCAAGGCTTACCTCTTATCGGAATCCTTGCGCGAATCGGCTGCACGGCAAAAGGCAGGGATACCACAGGGCGTGATTCAAGAAGAAAAGCAGATCAAAATTGATATCGCCTTTTACCACAAACAAATTTTTGAAGCGCAGCAACTTAAAAATACAGACAACACCAAAATCCCGCTTTGGCAATCAGAAATCCTTCGTTTGCACCGCAATCAGGAAGATTTACTGGCTCGAATGGAAAAAGATTTTCCAGAATATTACCAAATTAAATACAAACAGCAAATCTCTAGCATCCAAGATCTGCAACGCAAATTGCCCGAAAACACTGGTTTATTGGAGTTTTTTCAGGGCGATAATGCCATTTATGCTTTTTATCTTGATCGACAGCAGGCGTATGCACGGCGTTGCGTACCGGATAGTAGTCTAACGCATTTGCTCAGGGACTTGCGCAACCAAGACACGGTACTATCCCGTGGCCGTGGCCCAGTTGCAGTTCAGACTTTTGTAAGAGATGCCCATTCGTTGTACCAAAATCTAGTGGCGGCAGTAGTGCCACAAATTCCGACCAACCTCATTATTATCCCCGATGGGCAACTGGCCTATTTGCCATTCGATCTGTTGGTGACCGAAAATGTGGACAAAAAAGACCAACCCAAATTTGTCACTTTACCGTATCTGTTGCGGAAAACCACCATCCGGTATGAATATTCGGCTTTTTTGGCTTTTCAACCCGTAGGCAATAATCACGCCGAGTATTTTTTTGACGGTTACGCTCCTGATTATAACCCCAAATTGCCCGAAGCAAGCGGGCGCGACGGAAAAAATGGCTGTTTGGCATGGCAAACTACCGATTTTGCCCGGCTGGCAAATAACCAACAAGAAGTAGAAGCAATTGCACAAATCACAGCAGGTAATGCCCTGCTGGGTTCAGCAGCCACCGAAGCAGGTTTTCGTAAAAATAGCCAAAAACCGCGCATACTACACCTAGCCATGCACGGATTCCTCAACGATTGCGACCCTGCGTACTCTGGACTGGTTTTTAGCCCTTCCGCAGAACAGGATTCGGTACAGGAAGATAATGATGGTATCCTGCACGCTTTTGAGATATACAACCTGCACTTGAATGCCGAATTAGCAGTACTGAGTGCTTGCAATACAGGAAGAGGGAAGATGGCCAAAGGCGAGGGGGTAATCAGTTTGGCGCGGGCTTTCAAATACGCTGGATGCCCAAATATACTCATGAGCCTCTGGCAAGCCGATGATAAGGCCACGGCCAGTATTATGACCCATTTTTACGAGCATTTGAGCCGCGGTTTGGGAAAAGCGGAGGCGATCCGACAAGCGAAACTGGATTATCTAAGCGGATCGGCACAGAACCATCCGTTTTTTTGGGCAGCCTTTGTTTTGATTGGCGGTAATGAACCGCTGGAAGCCGCTGTCCCTTGGTTATGGTATGGCGTTTTGGGGCTTGGAATGCTGTTGCTTGGTTTGTTCCTTTGGCAAAAAATGCACATAAAATAATATTCATTCACTTTTAAAATTAAACAAAAAATGCCTAAAATTAAAGTAAAAACTAATAAAGGGATTGGCCCTCATACAATAGAGACTGACGACTCAAGTATTGGAGAAGACATCAGACATTTACTTTTTTTTTGTACATGGACTGCCGATGGCAGTTCAACACCAACTACTCCATTTCCGCCCAATGTGATGATGACTGTAATACCGCCTAAAGGAGTAGGAGAACCATATGGCCCTTTGCCAATAATTCCTTACCCCGGCTCAGTAACTGGAATTTGTATAGTCCCTAGTACTAACCCTTTTCAGGATGGAGAACATGTAACTTATACATTTAGCGATGGTAGTACTACCGACCCTTCCTCTGATACTATATTACCCTAATAATTTGACGAGTAGGAGGATTCTCCTGCAATATTTACCAAGGAACGATGCCGAAATAAAAGTCCAAATTGAGGTTCATCTTTTACGTTCAAACTGCACGTTTTTCTCGTTAAATAGCCCCACTATTCGCCTCAAAAAACATTTATTTGACCGCAAAATCTTGAACCTGAATTTGAACCTTTATTCCAGCATCATTCCTAAGCGCTATTCCGAATCTCTGGGGTAGCGTTTTTTTTGAAAATTTTTCTTCCTACTGTTGAGATTGCTTTGGAGGGTTCGTCTAACCTATAAATGCTTTTCCAAAAGGCAACCCATTGCGAAGGACAACAAAATCTGTAAAAAACTGAAAATCAATATCTTAACTATGGAATGATTTCGTCTAATGCAGTTTTCTATATGGATCAAAACTAAGACAGGATAGTAAAACGGATGAAACGGATCACCCGGATTTAAACGGATTATTCTGAAGCAATCCGCTCTAATCCGTTCTCCAATTAAGCAACAGGGTGCATGTGTATCAAAACTAAGATAGGATAGCAAAACGGATGAAACGGATCACCCGGATTTAAACGGATTATTCTGAAGCAATCCGCTCTAATCCGTTAAATCCGTTTCATCCGTTCTCCCATTGAATAACAGGGGGCATTAATTTGTCCACGATCTGCAAATATAATTTCCCTTATTTTCAGAAAAACGATTACCTGAAAATATACGTAAAACTATCTCCACTTAACGGGTTTTCTGAAATTTTTTTCATCTTATTTTCACTTAATGCTTTAAGTGAAAATAAGGAGCGTGAAATTTTGAAGAACAATTCAAATATCCACCCCACTACACCAAGCCAATGCCCGCATTTCTGCCCAGCTGTGCACACGCCCCTTTACCATAAATCCGCAATGGCCACCATTTTCGGGTAATTCCAAGTGAAAATAAGGATGCGCCTTTGCAATATCTATCGGGAAGCACTCGGGTGTCAGGATCGGGTCATTGATGGCACTGGCCAATAGCGTTGGTATCGTAATGCCTTCAATAAAATACTTGGGCGATGAGTTGCGGTAAAAATCGGCGGCATCTTGGTAGCCGCACATGGGCGCGCTGAACCACTCATCAAAATCGCGCCAGCGGCGTATATCCTTTAGTTTGGACACATTGAGGCGACCGGGGAAAAGTT
>JBEAVK010000267.1:0-4090 GCA_041160955.1 Bacteroidota bacterium | reverse complement strand
GAGTAGGTTCACCTCAGTAACCATTCCGGGTACACACAAATATTTGCTGTCCATGCCACCGTACAGCCAGCCCGCAAACCCAACCCACGGCAGCAAGTCAACCGTTTGTCGCAACTAGTCCACATAAAAGATCATAAAAATCATATCTAACGAGAAAATTCTTACCTTTGAGTACAGAAAAAACCGAAGTATGCCAAGGCAGGTTTTTTCAGTGACACTTTTTAGTTCGAGTACAGTCGAAAAACGCAAAGCACAAACCCTTAAAAATGTGCAGAAAAAAACTCAAACCATTGATTATATCACCCGAAGAACTGGTTTTTAATTAGCAATTAGTCAGCATATCAACAAGCGAAATGAAAGTAGCATTAGAGGACATCATTCAAGATATATATTTGTTACCGCACGAAGTATTGGAAGAAGTTTTGGGACACTTTCAATATTGGGAATATCCAAAAAACTATTTTTTACTCAAACTAGGCAGACCTTGTAAACACCTTTGGTTTATGACCAAGGGAGCCGTAAGGTACTTTTACACCAACGACCAAGGAAAAGAGATGAATACTTGGTTTAGTTTAGACACGCAAATTATAACGGACACTACTAGCTTTGTAACACAAGAACCAGCGCAAGAAAGTATTCAACTGATAGAAGATAGTGAAATGTATTCTATTGAATATACTGTATTGCAAGCATTAATTAAAAAGCATCACTCATTTGCTCTTTGGTATATTAAGTCGGTGGAGTTACATTATGTAGCGCAAATTGAAGACAGAATTGCAGATTTGCAATTCCTTGATGCAAAGCAACGTTACCAAAAATTATTGAGCCTATACCCCGACATTACCAACCGCATAAGCCTTGGAAATATAGCCTCCTACCTAAATATCACCCAAGAAACACTCAGTAGAATTAGGGCAGGTAAGCTCTAATTGTTTTTTTTGATTTACATCAAATCGCTATTTATCCTACATCAAAAGTATTCATTAGTACAACCCCGCAACTTTGCAGTGTCAAATACTTAACACTTTAAAATTGCAGTAAAATGAATATTACAACGTTTTTTGAAAACATTATCGCCATGTATGGCGAAAACCTTCTTTGGTATGCAGGATTTGCATTTCCGTTCTTCTTTATCTTTTGGATAGTAGGCAAAAAGTACTTTAAAAAAATAAGAATTCAGGAAACTGAACGCGCTAACCTACATCATTTTAAACACGACCTTGGTTTTTCGGCAAGTACATTTCTAGTTTTTGCTATTATGGATGTTTGCCTTCTGTATTTAGAAAGTAAGGGTTATACTCAACTCTATTTCGATGTCAATGACTATGGCTACTTGTGGTTAGGAGTTAGTTTTTTTATTGTACTCTTTATAGATGATATGTTTTTCTATTGGAGCCACAGGGCAATGCACTTGCCGCGTTTTTATAAATTTTTCCATAAGGTACATCACGAAAGTACCGACCCATCGCCACTAACGGCCTTTGCTTTTCATCCTTCAGAAGCGATAATCGAACAACTGATGCATGTTATTTTGCCGTTTTTACTTCCGCTCAATTTTGGGGTAATAATTGCATGGCAAATTTTTTCTATGTTAAATAATGTTTTAGCGCATTTAGGCTATGAGATATACCCTAAAGGCTGGGTAAAACTTCCATTACTCCAATTTAAAACAGCCTCAACACACCACAATATGCACCACCAATTGTTTAACGGCAATTATGCATTGTACTTTACTTGGTGGGATAAATGGATGGGCACTGAATTTAAAGACTACGAAACCCGTCACGAACAGATCTTTGAACGGAAAAACATCAAAAAAACAACTGAAGGTTTGTATTCGCTTACCGTTTCTGACATTCGCCAAGAAGCAAATGACGCTTTTACCATTCAGTTTTCTGATGTTCC
Organism: Bacteroidota bacterium; assembly: GCA_041160955.1. Lineage (GTDB taxonomy): Bacteria > Bacteroidota > Bacteroidia > Chitinophagales > Saprospiraceae > M3007. The sequence continues at coordinate 2,185 of JBEAVK010000267.1, read as the reverse complement.
CGCCATATTCAGGGATTTTTCGGCAGGACAGCATCTTACCATCAAAGTGGCTATAAAAGGGGAAGTGCTGTATCGTACATTTTCCATTTCATCCATTCCAAATACAGACAATTACCTGACCTTGACGATCAAAAAAATCAAGGGAGGCAAGGTTACGAACTACTTAGCGGAGCAGGTAAAAGTGGGCGATAGTTTAGAGGTCACGGCACCTTCCGGGCAGTTTTACCTCCATCCCGAACCGGCCCACCAAAAGCACTATGTAATGATCGCGGGCGGAAGTGGTATCACACCCATTTACAGTATGATTGGTGCTATTTTGAAGTTGGAACCTAAAAGTAAAATCACTTTACTCTATGCCAACAGAACTTCCACTAGTATTATTTTTAACGAAAAACTGGAACAATGGACAAAAGAATTTCCTGCTCAATTAGAAGTCAAGCACTTTTTGAGCGAAGAAGAAAATCCTAAAAATGCCATCAAAGGCTTTATTACAAGACTTTCATTGGAAGAAATAGTGCACCAATATGGTAATACCAAATTAGATTATTACCTCTGTGGCCCCGAAATAATGACCAATAAAATCATGCAAGACTTAGCTTACTTGGGTATAGCAAAGGACAACATTCATCGAGAGTTATTTTTAATTACAACCCAAACTCAAGCAGGTGCTTCACAAAAAGCACAAGTTGCTGCAAAAATATTTGGCCAAGCGTATCAATTTGAAACCCATGAGGGGGAAACCATTTTGCAAAGCGGATTACGCCAAAATGTTCCGCTGCCTTTTTCTTGCCAAAGTGGACTTTGCGGCATGTGCAAAATGAAATGTACGGAGGGCAAAGTAATGATGAAAAGTAATCAGGTACTCAACGAAAACGAACTAAGAGAAGGGTTTATCTTAACTTGTCAATCCCTTCCGCAGACGGAAATAATTACGATTAAAAACCCATAATTTCGCATGAGGACTCTTTTTTTTGTAGCCATTTTTTTAATGGCTAGCGTCAGTATTCGTGCCCAAATTGTACTTGAAGCGCTTGCCGGAAATAAACAAGCACATTACATAAACTATATCGATAAAGATTTGGATAGTACTGCAAAATGGAATTTTTTCAATCTTAATCGTTTTACTGTAAATTATAAGGATAAAGCATTGAACACAGTATCCATAGAGGGGCAACTTACTTATCAAATCAAGCCATGGCTGGGTATATCAGCAGGAGGCGGCTTTTACGGTGCATTATTTGTTCCAACAATGGGATTAAGTCTTTCTTATTTGAATAAAAAAGAAGATTTTTTTATTCAAATGTATCCTACGATGGGTATTGCGGAGGGACAATTTGCTCCAAGTGTTTTGGGGATCATTGGATATACTCCAAAATTCAGCAAAAGTTGGGGACTTGCTTCCCAAATCATATTTTCAGCAGACCCTATTGAAGCATCTCAAATTGTAAGAATAGGAGCCAACTACAAAGAAAAGGTTCAGTTTGGCATAGGGATAGATATGCTACAGAACTTTGAGGCAAAGAATGTAAATGTTAACTTTGGACCTTTTATTAGATTTAACTTCTGATATAATGCACATGACGCATAACAGTAGTTTTGTAAAATGGTGAATTTGCAAAACTGCGGATACAGTGCTTCTAGGACAGTTGAGTGCCTCCAACCCCTTCTTAGCGCAGTTCGTGAACAACCTGCCTGCCAGCGAGCGAAGGCCAGGAATTCGAAGACCTAGTGCCGACTTACAATGCCTTCTCGCTGCTATCTGCTATTCACCTACGCCGGCTCAGTGACCACACCGCCCTACTCAGAAGTGGTGAAATGGATGGCGGATTTGTGATAAATACGGAAAAAACTGGATGCATCTTTTAGCATCAACCAGCTTAATATTTTTTGAGTGTGTGACAAAATCGGGGCAGGATGTTTTATTTACGCAAACAATGGATTAGTGCAAAATTGTCGGGGTGACAAAAAAAGTCGCCCCGACAATAGTCCGAATACAGTACTCACACGCACTTAAAGATCTCAACAATGCCAATTTAGGTGCAATATTCAACGATCTCCAAGTGGGTACTTATCGAAAATTAGGATATTGTCGGGGCGACTTTTTTCAGTCACCCCGACAATTTTGTTGAAATCTATTGTTTAAGTTAAAATCTATTGTTGGCATAAATAAAATATCATGCCCCGA
>JBEAVK010000261.1:0-13784 GCA_041160955.1 Bacteroidota bacterium | reverse complement strand
CGAGGTTGCGCGCCTTTTCTGGATGGGAGAAGTCGTCCACCGCAAGAATATCGGTATAGCCCGCTTCATGGAGGCTTTGAATCATGCAAGAGCCGATAAATCCGGCTGCTCCTGTTACGACAATCATATTTTATTAGGATTTGAGGATGGACAAGGTGGTGTTTGGTGCTTTTAGTTAAGTGCTAAAAGCGTTGATTTTGACCTAAAATATGGGGTCAAAGTTAGGTCAGTTTATGACAATAACTACGTAATTAATTTAAAAAAGGTAAAAACTTGGCCAGCGAATGCACCTTTTTTGATAGAAATTAGAACGGCTAATCTCTTACAATTTTCCTTTGGTAAGAGAGGTAAAACCCGAGGCTGGCGGTGCTTTAATCCACAGGTATTGCGCCGTTCGGGTACTATAGGCGCGTTTCTGCATTTCCCGCATGCCCAAAGCATTTGGCTTTTGGCTCTTGCCGGTTTGGCCGTATTTTACTTTTACTAAATCTAGCATAGTTCTAAGAGTTCATCTAATTTACTGCTTATAAAGCATTTTTAATGTATTGAAAATCAATGAATTGCATTGTTAGTTTGTCTAAAGTTTGTCTAAAGTTTGTCTAAAGTTTGTCTAAAGTTTATCTAAAGTTTGTCTAAAGTTTATCTAAAGTTTATCTAAATTAGACAAACTCAAAACCCAAATTGGCTTCCTAGTTGTTCCTTCGTTTATGATAGATTTGTCTTTTTTATGCATTGCGTAAATTAGATTTCTAAGCTTATTTTCCTTCTGCTGATCATCTAAAATATTCGGTAGAATATCTAAGATTAACTTTTCAAGATTTTCTTTTGTAGCGGATTTGTATTCTTTGATATAATCTATAATCATTTTTTTATAGTGATCGTCTTTAAAGCCACGATTTCTAATATATTGTTCCTTTTCGTTTGTATTTATGGCTACAATTGCAGAAATATGATAGTTAGGCTTTCTGCCCTCTATCAAAAATTTAGATTTCAATCTCTTTGCTTCTTGATCAGTTATTGGTTTTGACTTTGAAACTTTATCCAATAAAATAATTTCGTCCAAACTTAAATTTGGGATTTCCGCTATTTTTTGTGCATACCTTATGTCCACCACCTTTCCCGCAATGGTAACTCTTACCTTGTTGGCAGAGAGGTCATACTCTGGCAAAGGAAAGAATTTTTTTCGTTGGATATTGTACATGCGTTTTATGCCGCTACCAATGGTGTCAATCATATTAAGATTTACCATTGCCCCAACTAAAAATGTATTCCTGTAGGTTGGCTCTGGGCTATCACTCATCACTACGTCTTCTACACTTTTAGGTATAAAGTTTCCCGAATTGCTAAATGAAAGCCATCCATCTTCATTTTCTACCACTATAATTTTACCACCTAGGGCATAATCCTGGTGCGCAATACAGTTGTGTAGTGCTTCACGAATGATATAGGCATCATACTGGTCCACTTCGTCGGGGAATAAACTACCCAATCTGATATAGCGGTACTTAAGATTTCGGATTTTATAACTTACCTGCCCTACTGCTTTGATAAAGGGATTATAGAAATGCTCATAGTCTTTTTCGATATTTTCTTTATCTTTTAAAATCCATGTAATACGAGCAGTAGCCGGACTTATAAAGTGCTCAGATTCGGGTTGTCCCAATAAAAGAATGGCAGTATTGGTTATTTTTCCTTTGATGGTTACTTTCGCCTTATCCAAAAATACAGCATCGCTCCAAGATGCAATCTCTTCCCGTAGTTTGGGATTTTTTTCGGCGTACTGAATTTTTGCAAATTCGATCGCTTCTTTTGACAGATCGGCCAATGTTGCGTTTTCAACAATTTGTGCACTCCAGTCTGTCTTTTGTGAGGTGATTTGATTTAATTCATAATCGTTTAAGCCGCCTAAACTTTCACCGTTTCTACCATAACGATGTCCCTTCCACGCAATAGCAACACCTTGCGGTGCGGGTGGGATAACGCAAAGAATAACTGCACCCTTTGGGGTATGGATTCGCTGCACATCAATGAAACTTAGCGAAGGCGATGTGTGATCCGCCATCTCTTTTTTATACTCATTGAGCGCAGCATCAGCAATTTCTGTCCCAACGATTTCACGATTATTATTCACGCCAAAAACTACATAAGCCTTGTCTCTTTTCTTCAAGTTGGCCTCATTACCCAATGCCGAAAAATACTGACCGAGTTTGTCTTTGGGGTAGGAATTTTTCGCTTCTTTAAACTCCAAAACCTCGGTTTCAGTTGCAGACGATAATAATGTCTTCAGTAATTCCTCTATGCTCATTGCTTTATTTTTTTTGCTGGTTTTTGCTTCGCAAATAAGGTGTCCTTTTTCGTCATTTCTTCATACATCCTAAACAAATACTCCAAACGCTCCTTCCACTTTAGAAAGGTTATAATCGCCGCTTTTCAACCGGGTAATGGAAGTTTTGGAAATGCCGTATGCCAATAACAAGTCAAAGAGAAAATCCTCTTTTGAGAAGTGCTCAATGATACGTTTTATATTATATTCTATTTCGTGACTGCTCATTTCTTAGTTGCTCAAATATAATTTGTGAATATCTGGATTTTCAATCAAGCGTTGGTAAAAAACGACTCTTTTGCAAGATAGGGGCGTGGTCGGCTTGCGTGGCTTGCAAATGTGCGTTTGTATGGTTGGCTAAAATTGAATTAAAAAAAGGTGCGGTGGGAAAAATAAAAGGGGGAGTTTACCCTTTGCCCGCTTGAAATATGGTTTGTAAGTTAGTTATTTGTCAAAATGGTTTGTTGTGTGTTATTTCTTTTAATTTTTAGGTGTCTGTTTGCTGATACAATGTCTTCAAATAGCATCCAGTAGTATATGCAATTATTAAAGATGCGCACAAAGATAATTCAATCTCTTTAATTTTCAATACAAACTATAAATATTTTTTTAATAGAATAATTCACCTTGTGAAGAATAAACAAAACTATTTCTTGGTCTTTTAGTTCAGCATATACGCATGGGGTTATTTAATTACCTTATTTAAATGGCTCAAAATTAGAGGTATTCAGCGAGCACAAATACATTTAGTGGTGGCATATTACTGTATGGTCAATTTTGAACATTGAATAGATGGGGAAATGATACGTTGCCCGTGTAGAGACGCACGGCCGTGCGTCCCTACACGGGCAACGTATCATCCATAATATTCATTGGTAACAACGGCATTACCAAATTACGTACTCAAATCTGTGTCATCCCATTCAATACCCTTCGACAGCATCCAAGTTAATGAATGTCGTCTTTCATGAATAACACCTCCATTGCCAATTGGATCAAAGCCAGGAGGAACTGTATGCTCTCCACATTGAGCACTTCTTATGGCATTATGCAAACAGTAAAACAAGTCCTCCTTCTTAATTACACTTTCTTCTGATACAAGTTCCCTGCTTTCAACCCAATTTTCTATATTTTCATCTAGCGGACAGGTGTAATTAGAAATAATTTCCCGCATTTGTTCTCCTGTCATCATCTGTCCAGTTATTTCAGGCTCAAGATAACCGAAATACCAGGCTAATGGCCAAGTATTTTCAAATTTCCACCCGATAGAATCTAAAAATTTGTAATCATCTCTGGAGGATTTTAGAATTTCTTTTTCTTTTTCAGTAATAAACTGGTCGAGTCTATTTCTGCTTACAAAATTTAATATCCTTTCACTGGACAATTCCTCTTCTGAAACCAAAAGCCATAGCACTAATGCTTTAATAGCATTCAACCTACACGCAATTTCAATAGCAGGTCGTATCTGCATGTCCAATTCTATTGGTAATGATCTGGCAGGTCTGAAACCAGCATTCAAACAAATCGATATGCTCTCGAGTCTATCATTTGTCATCCAAGCAATATTCTTGTAGGAATCCAATAAGTTTTCACTTTTAGATTGCTGGATTGGGTCTTTATTTTCTTTTGAACCAAATATTTTTTTTAAAAAATCCATGTTCTAAATGTATTGTCTGATTAAGTATGCTGCCTTACGTTATTAGGACTTGCAAAGGTGGCAATTTCTCCTACAACTTGTTCCACCAAAGCGCGAAATATTGATGAGAGTACTTGAACTTTATCTAACCATAAAACCGTCTGCGAAGGTTATTGCGATGTCTGTCAAATCAGCAATTTCCCATGTGGATCAAAACTACGACAGGATAGCAAAACGGATGAAACGGATTTAAACGGATTGTTTCAAAAGAATCCGTTTAAATCCGTAAAATCCGTTTCATCCGTTCTCCCATTAAACAACAGGGTGCATGTCACATGGGAAATTGCTGCTGTTAAGGTACTCATTTTATCCACCACGTTATTAAAAATTTAATTGGAAATGCCAGCACAGCAAAACAAAACCGATAACGTCTGCTGCGCTGCGTGAAGTTCTGTAAAAAAATGGAGTGCAGTAAAAAAATGAAATTGGACGAATCGGAAGGAAGCCCACAAAACAGACGTTGCGCCGCAATCCCTTAGAAATCACGACGCAACGGTTTTTAACTACAAAAAGGTAGTCTTATTTTTGTCCTTTTATTGAACAAGTTCTAATTCCAAATGGTGCATAAAGTGGGCAAAAACTAATCGAACTCGTTAACACAAAAACACCTGCAAGTACTAAAAGCACAATGCCCAATGTTCCAGAAATGGTTCCTGTATAATAAAGAACTCCAACAATTGCAGCGATTATTACTCGAATAATTCTGTCTGCTGTACCCATGTTTTTTCTCATTTATTGAAAATTTAAAAATTCTTGCATAATTGCATTACAAAGGTATGTAGTGGTTTATGGCTGTGCAGTGACCGTGGTCACCACTCACCAATAATTCTTATTTCGCCTGCTTTCTGCAACACTTTTCCATCTGTTTCCAGCTTTTTCAATACCCTTGTTATTACTTCACGAGCAGTTCCTAATTCAGTAGCGATTTGGCTATGACTCATTATAATTGAACCACTATTCGTCAACATCAATTTCTTTTTCAAATGGTCATAAACTCTCTTATCCATTTTGTCTAATAACAAATGCCCGATTGTATCTAAAAGTTCTAAATACCTTAGATTGAATTGATTATAAAATAGTTCATTGAAATCAGGATACTCTTTTAGCCAATTGGGCAATAGTTGAACGGGTATCAAAAGAACTTTTGAGTCTTCTTCTATTGTTGCAAATACCTTACTTGGAGTGTTTTTTAGTGCCGCATAGAAGGTCATAACACAGCTTTGGGCAGGTTCTATGTAATAGAGCAATAATTCCTTTTCGTCAAACTTTGAATATACTTTTACCAGCCCACTTATGACAATGGGTAATACTTTGACATGCTGTTGCGCTCTTAATATTTCAGTTCCTTTAGAGAATTCCTTGACACTTGACACGTCTAGTATCTTATCAACTAAGGCAGGTTTTAAAAAAGATAATATTTTTTTGTCAAACTCCATTCGTGGCCATTTTTTATTTTTCTCAAGGTTGCTCAGAACGTCCATTCCGCTTGGCGAAGTTCCGAAAAAAAATGGAGTGCCGTAAAAAAAATGAAATTTTGCTAAGACTTGCGGCGCAACAGTCTAGATATTGCCAAAAAGAAACTTAGCACCACTGCCAAATTACGTACTCAAATCTGTGTCATCCCATTCAATGCCCTTCGACAGCATCCAAGTTAATGAATGTCGTCTTTCATGAATAACACCTCCATTGCTAATTGGATCAAAGCCAGGAGGAACTGTATCGTCTCCACATTGAGCACTTCTTATGGCATTATGCAAACAGTAAAACAAGACTAAGTATCTGGACATAGTTAATTATGTCCAAGTACTTAAACCAAAGAATATAACTATTCAAAAAAAGGTTTACACAATCTTAATGCTTTAGTTTGTCCAAGCGGCCTAGCAGCCACCCTAAATTTGTAGCTTAATTTTCATAAATACATTTAAAACATGAAAAAAACACTACTTTTACTGATTATTATTGCAATGTCGGTGTCTGTTAAGGGACAATTCTTAGATACAATTCGAATCCAAAGCACAGGTTTGGATGGAGGGGTTGCTATCTCTTCGGATGATGCCGAACAAAAAAACAACGAGATAGACAAATTATTCGACGATGATTTGGATATGGGCTGGGAAGGGGACGAATTTAATATCGTTTCTACGGGTCTTCGTTTTCGTGGTATCAAAGTACCCAAAAATGCGGTGATTGACTCTGCTTACATCGAAATTTTTGCCCACGAAGACGAAGGTGATTTGGCAAAAATTACAATCTACGCCGAAGCTGCCGACAATTGTGATACCTACAACGAAACAAGTTTGATTTCTGATCGCGTAAAAACAACTGCTGCTGTAAGTTGGAATATTGCTGAGCCTTGGACAATTTGGAACAAATACCGTTCACCAGAACTCAAATCACTCATCCAAGAAGTGGTTAACCGCCAAAATTGGAAATCTGGCAATGCGCTGGCGCTGATGTTTTTTGGTGAAGATCAAGGTGCTAATACCGATGACAATGCACGTGATTTTGAAGCATTTGAAAACATTGCTGATCCAGATGACGGCGGTGACGGACTCAACCACCCAGAGCGTATCCCTAAGTTGTATATTTTCTACTCTTCTCCAACAAATACGACTGATTTGCAGCGTGTGTATTCCGTTTCGGTATCACCCAACCCAATCAAAGGTGGTACATTCAACCTGTCATTGGACGCGTTTGAAGGAGAAACTGTGAGCATCGCGCTGACAGATGCAACGGGTCGTACAATTCAAACTTGGAAGCAGACTGCTTTGGCTCAGAATACTTTCAATTTCCCAACTGCAACACCTGCTGGTGTGTATTCGATTGAAGTGAAATCTGCGGCTAAAGTTGCCGTGCTCAAGATCGTAAAACAATAGTTTTTTTATCAAAATAATACGAAGCCAGTTGCCAAAAATGGTGACTGGCTTTTTTTATATACTTCTTTGATGATGCAATTTTTAAGTCTTTATCGCAAATTCTACTCGTTTTGTATCCTATTTTTGCTAGGAGCGACCACACTGGCTGCCCAAACGACCTTTGAAATACGTGGAACCATAAAAGATGTAGCCACGCGAATGCCTTTGGCCGGTGCGACCATCCACATTGTTGGGAGTAGTATTGCGGCTATTTCGGATGAAAATGGTATTTTTAAATTGGTAGGCATTCGTGAAAAACAAGGTGTTTTGGCATCTAATTACTTAGGGTTTTCGGACGATTCTACACGATTTGATATGGGCAATAAGCTGCTGATAGAAAAGAATATTTGGATGCGCGCCAACTCCATTTCGATCTTAGCAGTAGAAGTAAAAGGCAAACTGACCGGAGCAGGAAAGGCACTCAACGACCAACGGACTGCTTCAAATATCAAAAATATTGTTTCGATAGAGCAAATGATCAAATTTCCCGATCTCAACGCGGCGGAGTCTATTGGTCGAATTCCTGGAATCACCTTGCAGCGCGATCAGGGTGAAGCGCGCTTTGTTCAAATTCGTGGCACACCACCCGAATTGTCAAATTTTAATATCAATGGAGAGCAAATTCCTTCGCCCGAAGGCGATGTGCGTTATGTAGGTCTGGATGTTGTTCCCATTGACCAATTGGCTTCTATCGAAATTTCTAAAGCACTTACGCCCGATCAGGACGGTGATGCCATAGGTGGCGCGATCAATTTAGTGACCAAAACAGCACGCGATACCACTGCGGAAGTACATGCTACCTTGGCTACGGGCTACAACAACCTGAGTGAAAAAGCGCAGTACAACGTTCAGTTTGGGTTTGGGCAGCGTTTCAAACAGTTTGGTTTTTATGGAAACGGCTCATTCCTCGAAGACAACCGCGCTTCGCACAACATGGAATTCAACTTCAATGAGTCGCGCTTTGGGGGCGACACTGCATTTCGTATTCATTACGATGATGTCCAATTACGGCATTACGAAATAAAACGTAAACGAACAGGTCTGAGTGGTGCCTGGGATTTCAAACCCAACGAACAGCATCAAATTTCACTCAACACCCTCTACAACCGCTTTTCGGATGATGAACAACGCCGGCGTGTACGATACAATATCGGCAATGGATTTCTTACCAGCGAGACAAGTTCGCGCGAAGCAGATATAGAACGAGACCTTCGAGACCGCGAAAAAATTCAGACGATTGCAAGCATTAATCTGAATGGCAAACACAATTGGAATGCTTGGACTTTGGATTACCTGCTCGGTTATTCCAAAGCGGAAGAAAATATACCCGATCGTTTTGACATCAATTTTAACAACGACTTAGTCAATCTTGGCCTTGATCTTTCAGAACCCAACTGGCCGCGTATCACTTTCCCACGCCCAAAAGATTCGGCTACCGTAGTCAACTGGACCGATTATGAATTCAGTGAAATGCTGATACAGCGATCTAAAACGACCGACCAAAATTTGACGGCGCGCATGAACCTCGAAAAAAAGTATGAAATGGGGCGTGCTCATGGCAGCATAAAAATGGGGTGGAAAGCGCGTTTGAAAAACAAAATCCGCGATGCAGAAGGAAAGATCTATCACAAATATTTTCAGATATTTGCGGTGAACAGCCCTTTCGACAGTATCCGCCAGATTTACAGCACGATTGGTCCCGAATTTACATTGGCCACCGTCAACGGCGGCTTTGAGCAAACGAACCTGCTCAACCGCGATTATGTATTGGGCGCTACGCCTGATGTAAGATTGAGCCGCGAATTTGCAGATTTTTATGCTCAAAATTTCAAATTAGAGGAAAGCGATACCAAAGAAGAGTCGCTTTCTGAAGATTACATGGCAGATGAAAATATCTACGCCGCTTACGGTATGTTTACACATTATTGGCGCCGATGTATGCTATTGGGCGGCTTGCGGTACGAACGCACAGATATTGATTATGAAGGAAAAGATGTGCAATTCAAGGCTTTTTCAGATGCATTTGACCGCGTAGATACACTGCGCAGCCGGAAACAATATGCATTTTGGTTGCCTCAGTTTCACTTCAAATACAGCCCCAACAGTCAAACCAACTACCGCGCTGCGCTCACATGGACGTATTCTCGCCCCAATTTTGAAGATATTTTGCCCTACCGACAGTCTGAATTGGATAGTCGGGAAATCACACTTGGCAATCCCGACCTGCAATTTGCGACCGCCATCAATGCAGATTTATTGGCCGAAAAATACCTGCCACGCGGTGGGTTAATATCGGGTGGTGTATTTTATAAGCGCATCAATAATTTTATCTATTATTTTGAACAACGAATTCGGGTAGAAAACATCAGCAGACCGGGCTGGTATTTTGTGACCTCCGCTCAAAACGGCTTGCAGGCAGATGTCTATGGTGCCGAAATGTCGTGGAACCAGCAATTCTATCGCTTACCGGGTATTTGGAAATATTTTGGTGTCTATTTTAATTACACCTACACTTATTCAGAGGCGATCATCCGAAACCGAAACCAGCAACAGGAAACCATCAGCCTGCCCGGCCAATCGCCCAATGCAGTCAATTTGGCTTTGATATTTGACCACCCAAAACTGTATATCAAGGCTACAGCCAATTTTAATGACCGATTTTTGGATGAACTCGGCATCAAAAAATCTTGGGATGTGTATTACGACCGCACCCTGATTTTTGACTTTAATATGAATTACAACCTCAATCGCCATATTCAATTTTACATGAATGCCGTCAACCTGAGCAATGCGCCGCTGAAGTATTACCTCGGCGAACAATCGCGTGTAAAACTGCAAGAGTTTTACTCCTGGCAGGCAAGGGCTGGTGTTCGCATCAATTTATAAGCATGAAAAATCTACTTATTTACGCATTTTTGGTCATATTACTGGCCAATTGCCGCACAAACCAACCACAACAGGCCGCGCAAAAATATCCACAAGTTGCTGCGGATATCGAAACGCCTGCTGTACGAGCCAGACCACAAGACGATGCCGCAGATGATCCTGCTATCTGGGTTCATCCTACTGATCCGTCTAAAAGCGTCGTGATTGGAACGGTCAAAAAATATGGTTTAGAGGTGTACCGCCTCGACGGAACACTGGTACATTCGTACAAAATAGGCAACCCCAACAATGTGGACATCCGCAATGGATTTCGGTTGGGTGATGGCAGTACCACCGATTTAGTTGTTTTTTCGGATCGTTTCACCAATGAATTGGCCGTCTATGCGATCAATCCGACCGATTATAGCCTGACAGAAATGCCAGGAGGGAGGATCAAAACCGCTTTGGCAGAAGTCTATGGTATTTGTTTGTACAAAGATCTTTCTGGTGTATTTTATGTATTTATCAATGGTAAAGACGGAACCGTAGAGCAATATCAACTCACCGCAGCGGGACTAAAGGGCATACAGGGCATTCGCAAACGAACCCTGAAACTTCAAACCCAACCGGAAGGCATGGTTGCGGATGACCAAAATGGTATCGTATATTTTGGAGAAGAGGACAAAGGTATTTGGCGAGTAGCAGCAGCACCCGACGCAGTAGCGACCCCGCAGTTCATTCCAAATAGTGGTCTGTCCAACCCAAATATTAAGTTCGATGTAGAAGGGCTGGCGATTTATCCGACGAGTGCGTCAGGCGGTTATTTGATCGCGTCTTCTCAGGGAAACAATACGTATGCGGTATTTGAGCGGCAGGGAAACAATCATTATCTCGGCAGTTTTGCCATAGGGGATTTTGCCATAGATGGTACATCGGACACGGACGGTATCGAAGTGACCGCTTTTCCACTAGGTACGGCTTTTCCTAAGGGCTTATTCGTCGCACAAGACGGAGGTAATAAAGACGCAATGGGCAAATTGACTGGACAAAATTTTAAATTGGTCAGTTGGGAAAAAATAGAGCAAGTAATTAAGACTTTTGGACGGTGAGCAGCGATAATCGGGTATTCAATTTGATGCTAGATATTATTTTTCAATATTGCTAAAAGTCCATTTTAAAATACACTTTTAGCAATATTGCTCGTTCAAATTTGCTAAAAGTATATTTTTTTATACCTTTGTAGCAAAATTGAATATAATGATAGATGAAATAATAGGTAGAAAAAAAGAGATTCAAGCAATACAAAGTTTAAAAGAAAGTACCAAATCCGAGTTTTTGGCGGTTTATGGCAGAAGGCGTGTTGGTAAAACGTACCTCATCAGAAATGTTTTTAATGAAGATTTTGTCTTTCAATTAACGGGATTAGCAAATACAAAGTTACAGGGGCAATTGGCCAACTTTCATCGGACACTCATGCGGCAAAATCCTAAAAATGAAAGTATGGCACCCGCCAAAAATTGGTTCGATGCCTTTCAACAATTGATGGATTTTGTAGAGCAATCATCTGTCCCTAAAAAAGTAATTTTTTTGGACGAGTTGCCGTGGTTCGATACGCCTCAAAGTGGTTTTATATCCGCACTAGAACATTTTTGGAACAGTTGGGCAAGCGCACGCCGTGATATAATTTTGGTAGTTTGTGGTTCATCGGCTTCCTGGATTATCAACAAATTGATCAATAACAAGGGTGGCTTGCACAATCGTATTACCAAACGTATCAAGTTGGAACCATTTAATTTAGCAGAAACAGAAGTGTTTTTAAAGCACAAAAACAGTGCTTTTGAACGCTATCAAATCGTCCAATTGTTCATGGTTTTGGGGGGCATTCCATTTTATTTAGATATGGTGGATACTGGCCAAAGTGCCATTCAAAACATCAACCGTTTGTGCTTTGAGGCAGATGGTGATCTACGGACGGAGTTTGATAATTTGTACGCTTCGTTGTTCAAAAAAGCGCAAGACCACGTGGCTGTGATTGAAGCACTATCCACTAAAGCAAGCGGATTGAGCAGAGAAGAGCTCATTAAAATCGCAAAAATTAAGAATGGCGGCGGGACAACAACCCTTTTAAAAGAATTGGAAGAGTGTGGTTTTATTAGGAAATATCCCGCTTTTGGCAAAAAAGAAAAAAATAATTTGTATCAATTAATTGATTTTTATTCGCTGTTTTACCTGACTTTTATTAAAAATACCAATGCAATTGATGAAAATTTATGGATCAATGGCATCGACAATCCGCTTTTTAGAGCGTGGAGTGGCTATGCTTTTGAAATGGTTTGTTTGCATCATTTAAAAGAAATTAAACACGCGCTAGGGATCAGCGGTGTATTTACAAATACTTCCACTTGGTATTCGACCGACAAAACAAACAAAGCACAAATTGATTTAGTAATCGACCGACGGGATGGCATTATTAATGTATGTGAAATAAAATTTTCGATGAAACCTTTTGTGATTGATAAAAGATACGCAGAAGAATTACGTCATAGAGTAGAAACATTCAGGGAACAAACAAAAACCAAAAAATCTATATTTTTGACCATGATAACAGCCTATGGCTTGCAAAAAAACGAGCATTCAAATGCTTGGGTTCAAAATTCTATTGCATTAAACGAACTTTTTACGCCGCTTTTGTGATGGTGGGCGGGCGCTGCGGTGCTTTTCACCAGTTTTTGATAATAGAGGTAATCTTCGCGTTTATACTACCGCTTTATAGTCGAGCGAATAAGATTTATCGTCTTTAAGTCTCCAAAAAGCACACTTAAAGACGAAGAATAAAATATTAATCGTCTTTAAGTCTTTAAAAAATGCACTTATAGACGGACAATACAGTATCTTTGCCCAATCAAAAACAAAAAAAATAAAATTGCCTTATGGAAAAATTTTATGGTAGGGAAAAAGAATTGCTGAAAATTCGCGGCTTGCTCCAATCGAACCGCTCGGAGTTTTTAGCAATTTATGGTCGCCGTAGAGTAGGTAAGACGATGTTGATCCGTGAAGCATTTGGTCAAAAATTCACTTTTAGGCTAACTGCAATTGGGAATGTTAACAAAAAACAACAGTTGACCAATTTTCAGGTAGCATTAAATACTCAGTTTGAAAAGATAGAACACCATAAATCTGCTTCAACTTGGTTCGAGGCATTTCAGCAATTGATCCTTTGTTTAGAGCAATCCAAAGATGATAAAAAAATAATTTTTTTAGATGAATTGCCGTGGTTTGATAATGCAAAATCGGATTTCATGCCATCGCTAGAACACTTTTGGAATAGTTGGGCATCCTATCGCAGCGATGTTATATTAGTTGTATGTGGCTCAGCGGCATCTTGGATGATTAATGAACTCATCAATCATAAAGGAGGGCTGCACAATCGGCTAACACACCGCATTCGTTTGGAACCCTTTACATTGCAAGAGGTGGAATTGATGCTGAAAGAGAAAAACAACGCCATTGATCGTTATCAAATTATTCAAATTTATATGGTTACGGGCGGCGTACCCTATTATCTGAATACTTTTGATGGTGAACTCAGTTCGATGCAGAATATAGAAGTGTTGTGTTTTACAAGTGATGGTTTATTACGGACGGAATTCAACAATCTTTTCCCCGCGCTTTTTTCAAAATCAGAGCGTCATCTCTCGATTGTAGAGGCCATATCGGTTAAAAGCAAAGGACTTACGCGCGATGAAATCGTAGAAGCGACAAACTTGCCAAATAATGGCAGTACCAGTAAAATATTATTGGAACTGGAAGAAAGCGGGTTTATCCGTACTTATACCCCATTTGCCCGCAACAAACGCGAAAGTCTATATCAATTGATTGATTTCTACACCCTTTTTTACCTCAAATTCATTAGAAACAAACAAGTTTTAGATGAAAAAAACTGGATCAACGCGATGGAAAGCCCGACCTATCGTGCATGGAGTGG
>JBEAVK010000236.1:0-41912 GCA_041160955.1 Bacteroidota bacterium | reverse complement strand
TGTGGTTCCTGTGAAAGAAAACCTCCCGGCAACAATGTTTTTAACTGTATCTAGGTGTGTTATTTCAATCTTATAATCGAATAAGGTGTCTAATTCAAACCATAAGGTGCTTAATACATTTCCCTTATTTGTCTTTGAAATAATGGTTGTTCCATAAACCTTGATTGCATTTGCATTATTAATTTCCCCTACTTCTGTTACAGGTTTTATATACAAATGCATAAAGCCATCTGTTGTATCATTTGTTCTTGTTCCTGTTAAGGATAAATAGCCTCCATTATCGGTTCTATAGCCTATCTCATCAAGATTAGCCTGAATTTTATGTAATGTAGGATCAAAAATAGTAGGGCCAATATCTGCCACCCATGCTGCTCCATTAATATAGCACCCAAAGGTATTTTTTCCTGTTTCTGTGGCACAGGGCAGCCCTTCCAAGCAGTAGTCGGGATCGGATTCAATCTGTGGTTCGGGGCGGCAGGACAAAATACATATCGTACTTATGAGTGCCAGTACAAGGGTGAGGTAAAGTGGTGTTTTTTTCATGGTGTTGTTTATTTTTTAAAAATTAGAGTACGCCTTATTTATACCGTAAATATTTCACAAAATCTTTATTTCTTTGAGCCAATATCGCCCGACTACCATCAATAGACACTTTTATTTTTCTACCACCAACTGCACCACCGATAACCATACCAACAGGTGTGAGCAGCAGGGCGTTTAGTTTGGCTTTATCTTCCGCTTTGCAAAAAACACATATTGATTCAGGCTGTGGAGTATCATTTCCTTGTGCAATACCCGCGAGTATTCCAGTCGTCAAAGCAATGCCGCCACCAAGCAAAATGCCTCGCGAAATGGCATGGACATGTCTAAATTTGATCCACTTTATTGCCTCAACTCTATAGACTTGCTGCCCAATTTCCGGTCGGCGTGCATTCGTACCAAGCGTTATAGTGCTATCGGTCACATCCCAAAGGTACCGTCGTTGCTTGATCGGGCCATCTACCCATACGTGATATATTTGTTTGTTTAGTTCTTGCGACTTTGGTGTTGGGGTAGGGGTCTGCGCCGTTAATAAAGTAAAATACGATAAAAACAGCAGGGGTGCTAAAATGAATTTTTTCATGTTGAACAAGGTTAAAAAGTTTAAAAAAATGTTGTTTTGACTGTGTTTTAAATCAAATCTCTTACCACCATACAGTTTTTCCCAAAAGAAAAAGTACATGGCGGTAAGACAAAAATATAGGAGGATGTTTTGCTTTAGTTTGAAGCCGATAAATGGATGTAGGCGCGCATTTGTATCGGTATTTTGGTTCGTATCTGCTGCTAACTGCGAGGTGTTAAAATGCTCAGTGGTGATACGGTGTTTTTAAAGTTGATGAAAAATATTGAACTATAACCGGCAACCAATACTTACCCCTACTCTGCAAAGATTAAGTCGGGTAATGATATTGTTCCATGGATCATCCTTTTTTGCTGGTATGAATACAGGGGGCCACCCAATTCTACAGTTTATACCATCCTTCAACTGGCGTCGATACATTAAAGCACCCGTTAGATTTGTTCTCCAATGAGGTTTATTATGCTCCTTTTCAAAAAATGAATTTACTATTCCAATACCAAATTCAAATGGCTGTTTGTCGTTGGTTATGTAATTGATCAGGATAGGTATATTCCATTTGCCCCCCGTTAATTCAATGACATCTGCCTGTTCTGCTCGCTGTACCATTCCAAATGGCGATATTCCACCACCAATCCGCAGCCCCCATCCAAGTGCTCCGTTGTCGA
This sequence comes from Bacteroidota bacterium, assembly GCA_041160955.1. Taxonomy (GTDB): domain Bacteria; phylum Bacteroidota; class Bacteroidia; order Chitinophagales; family Saprospiraceae; genus M3007. Next base: position 40,127 of record JBEAVK010000236.1, on the reverse strand, counting down.
ACCGTACATCATAATTTATAGAGCCTAATCCTCCATTGCCGCCCAGTTCGGCAAAAATTACGTGGGCGCGTTGGGCAAAACAAGTACCCGCCACGAATAGGCAAAAGCCTACCAGTAGAATGTTCTTCATGTTGTTGTAAAAGTGTTGTGTACCTAAATGATGTGGATTAGTAGTTGTTACAAATCCCGCCACAAAGATAATAGTGAAATTTTCTGAAAACCAAGCATTTTTTTCCACGTATCGTGGAATTATGAAATAAAAATTTCCACGAATCGTGGAAAAATTGTTAATACAGGCAGATTAGAGCCTTACTTTTGTTAATAAAATACAAATACAAAAATAAGAGCAAAAACTAAGTTACTTTTGTACCCTTAACTTTTGTGTTCCATCCACGAAGCATTGTACTCAAAAATAGGACTTTTATCCCGTCATTAATCCGTATATAATTCTGAAATATGCTCGAAACTACAACAAAACTGCAAAGACAAGTATTCGCTCTGATTGAAAAAAAACACCCACTCGGCAAAAAGTGGCTTTTGGATTATATGGAGTGGTCGGGCCTCAAAAAATCGGCGGCTTACAACCACCGCAACGGCTCTACTGCTATGACCGCCGATGATGTGCTGCGGCTGATGAGTCATTATCAAGTCCTTTGGAACGATTTGTTCCCAACGGAGGAAAATGGTACTATTTCGATGCAATTTAGGGCGGCTACTAAAAAGCCAAGTGGCGCATTGGAATTTATGCAGGGGTTACAGGCGCACCTCCGGCAATTGTCGCAGGCCAAAATATCGCGTATTTGCTTTTTCTCCAACGATATTCCGCTTTTTTATTTTTTTGAATTTCCGCTACTCACCGCTTTTAAGTTTTATTATTGGGATTATGCCGTTTGGGGCAATACTAATGCCGAAAAAGAGCCTTTTGACCAAAAATGGGTCGAAAAACCAGAGATACAACAAGCATTGCATATCGCTAAAGACCTACTCAGGACGTACCAAACTATTCCTAAAACGGAGTTTTGGTCGCCCGATATGTTTAAAATAATTATACAGGTAATCCTAAAAGTGGAACGCGACCAATATGTCGCTGCGGCCTCGATGAGCGAAAATCTCCGCAAGGAGGTGCTTTTGTTACAGGACTATGTATTCGAGATGGCAAATAGGGTGGATCAAAGGGCATTCCCGCTACATGAAATACGTTGTAATACGTCGATCTATGGCAACAATACGCTTTTGGCCATTACAGAACAGGGTAATCACGTGTTTACGACGCTCGAAAATCCCAATATTTTGTATTTTAACAATGAGGCGATGGGAAATCATACCGAGGCTTGGTTCCTCAATACCCGCAAGCACTCCGAGGCGATGAATATAGCATCAGATACAGTAAGGCGATCTTTTTTTGCAAAAGTGAAGGATGATGTGGCGGCGTGTGGGCTATCTATGGGCAACTAGTTCATGTTGTCTGTTATCTTTTTTACTCTGGAACATAACGAAGGTCAAAACGGCCATCAGTGATGACTATTGAATCCGAGCGGTTCGTGATCTTGTAATTTTGACCCCGGTAAAGGGTAAACTGAAAGAAGCCCGCTACAAAGTTTCTAACAGTATCAATATGAGTAATTTTCAAAAAGTTACTTTTGCCTAATGAAGATGTATCCGCATAATAAGAATATTGATTAATAAATTTTACTACTGTATTAAGGGGCTTATTAAAATCTGAGTTAGTCGCAAATTGGTTAGGCAAAAAATAAGAAGGTGAAAAACTAATTGTCAGTTTCCCATTGGGATTAAATAATTTGATTTTGGCATTAATTTCACCATAACCAAGCCCATGGGATTCGTCAAAGGTGCTGGAATAGTTAGGGTTTCCAAATGGAGCGCCAAGTGGTACCCATACTTTACCATTTACCTTGCAGCCAATAGTATTCCAGCCTTCTTGGGTTATAGCAGGGAGCGTATCCCAGTAATTAATATGGACAGGTGGCTCGACATACGGTAGGATGGGATTTGTTTTTTGACAGGCGTTCAGGCATAAGAAACAGAGCGTTACGCCGAAAAATAGTAATGACTTACCCACTTCCTTTATTTCAGATCCACTAAGTGTCCATTTTTTATGGTTTTTATCTTTTTTAATAAACATGGCCAGATTATCACTTAGCAAAAGGAGATTTTTTGATAAACGGTGGACTGGTTTATTCGCCAATATTGTAGCAATTAGCCAATAATAAAGCACTAGAATATAGTTGTTTTTCATAAGTAAAATATATAAGTATTTGGACATGATTAATTGCAGAAAAGTACTTATTATGAAGTTCCTCTACAACAACACAATTCCGTCCCCGACCCGAATAACCCCCTCCTCACTTCCCGTCCAAATCACATTTTGGCCAAAGAGGATTTTTTTGCCTTCCATCCGATAAGTAGAGAGTGTTTTGAGTGGTTCTGCGCCTTTTGAGGCTGTTTTTTGGTCAATAGTGGTGATCATGCAGCGACCGCAGGGCTTTACGCCTTGGAAATATTGTTCCCCAATTTTAAAATGCCCAAAACTGTCCTCCTCGTAGGCGGCAGCACCCGAAAATACGAGGTTGGGGCGAAAGCGGTTCATCGGGACAGGGTGCGCCAGACGACTGTTTAGGTCATCTAAAGAAGCGGTGCCAATCATTAGAAAAGGAAATCCATCGGCGAAACTCACATATTGGCCTTCGGGCGCAAAACGCGGATCGGCAATGCGTTGGGCAGTACTAGGCATAGCCACCAAATGAACGGGTTGATCCAGTTTCTCCGAAAGCCACTCATCGGCTTCGTCGCCCACCATGGTCGCTACTACATCATCGTCCCAGACGGTTACTTCTATTTCGCTGTCGGTATAATCGCTAGATAACAAAGGAATTGCAAAGCGGTCGTTGGGCGCATTCCGATCAAATAACACTAAATAGGGCGGTTCAATTAAAGTCCCAATTTGCGCCATTGCAGGTATTTCGCGTTGGGTAATAAATTGCCCTGATGGATCGGTAATCATCCAACGGCGGTCGTATTGCAAGCCGCGGAGTTCCACTTTTGACTCGGTGAGCCGAATACCCGCTAATGATTTTACGGGATAAATATAGATGTCGGTGAGTTCTAATTTCATTGTTTAATTATGCGGTACTTTGTCGCGAATCAGCCAACGCACCATGATCGGCACCAGCAACAGATCGCAAAACACAGCACCTACTAAAGTTACACTAACCAATATACCCACCACAACCGAGGGCGGGTGAATAGAGAACAAAAGTACTAAAAAACTAAAGAATAAAATAATACTACTCAAACACATGGCTTTTCCAGTTTCGGCCATCGTTTGTTCCAAGGCGGCTTCTACCGCTAGCCCTTTCCTTCGATATATCCTAAATGCACTCAAAAAGTGGATCGTATCATCAGTAGCGATACCAAATACAATACTGAAAACCGTAGCAATACCTGCTTCCAACGGAATATTGAGGAAGCCAATAATGGCAGCGGTAAATAAAAGTGGGAACACATTGGGAATGGTAAAAATGAGCACCAACCGCCAATCCATAAATAAAAACGCCATAATTAAGGCCACAATCAGGATAGAAGGTATCAAACCTTGTAGCATATTATCGCGGATATACATGGAGTTTTTATCGAGCACCAGCCCTGTACCGGTTATTTTAAACTTGACAATCGAGGAATCGGTATTGGCTTTCCACCAGTTTTCCATTTGTTTTTGGTACATTACTACGGTATCGCGGCCTACATCGAGCATACGGACTGCTATCCGTGCTTTTTTGTGGTCTTTGCTGAGGAGTACTTCTGCTGCGGAACTGGGTGCTTTTTCGGCGAGTCGTTTGTAACCTTCGTATTCTGCTATGCTATCGGGCAATCGGTATTCGCTGGCGCGGTTGCCGTAGTTCATGGCATGGAGGCTTCGGTAAACATCATTGACCGAAACAATGGTCTTGATGGGCGGATAAGTGCGCAGGTGTGCTTCCAATTTGTCCATTTGTTGCAGCACTTCAAAATCATCGGCATCGCGGCCATTTTGGGCAAATACGGCAAATTCAACCGGGCGGAAACCGGAGAATTTCTTTTCAAAAAACAAAAAATCTTCGGTAATTTTTTCTCCTCGGGGCAGGTTAGATTTTAAGCGGTAATTGGTATTTATCTTTGAAATGCCCACGAAACAAGCGATAGCTAACCCCAAAGAAACCCAAAGAATTAATGCTTTTTTCGTTTTGGTAAACACGTAAGTCGCGGCCATAAAACGATCCCAAAATTCATATTCTTTGGTGGGTTTTATTAAATCTTCGCTTTTAAATCGCGGTAAAATAGCCCATAACCAGCCATAAATCACAAAAAACGCCGTAATTACCCCAATCGCCGCATTGATCCCAAAGTCCTGAATGGGTTCGTTGCGATTGGTCACCAATGAAGCAAAACCTATCGCCGTAGTAATACAGGTAATAAAAGTGGCCAGCCCTATTTCTTTCATCGTGAGGCGAATGGCATCGAATGGATTCAGTCCTTTGCCCATTTCGTCGAGGTACTTTGAGGTAATATGTATGGTATCCGCCACACCCACAATACAGATCAAAATAGGGTACAAAGCAGCCAATACATTCAATTCGCGGCCTAAAGCACTGAGCAGTCCCACAAAGAACAACAAGGACAACCCGATACCGGTCATGGATATAAATACCGTTTTCCAGCGGCGGAAAATAAAGAAGAAAATAGCTGCTGTGAGCATTGCCGCAATCACGGTGGAGACCGTTACTTCGCGCCGTTGCATCCAAACCAGTTCCTTTTGGAAATAGGCCCGACCAAGAATATTAACGCTCTCAAATGGGTATTGCACTTTTAAGGCATTGAGTTGTTCCATCAATTCCTCGGCTTGTTCTTGGGTGTTTTTATTGACGGTTTTGAGGAAAATGACAATCGAAGTGGCATCTTCGGAGATCAGGTTATTCACAAAACGGCGGTCTTGAAGCACCTGTTCGCGGTCTGTTTTATAAAACTCTGGCGCATCAATATGGATGATAGGCACAGCCGTGATGCCAAATGGTGTTTTTAGGGGATATTTCAACTCGGTCAATGATGTGGCCGAGGTAACATGGGGCAATTCGCCTGCTTTGAGTGTAAAATCGTGGAATTGCGCCAAAAAAGTACTGTCAAAAACGCCATCTTTGCGCTCTACGGCTACTAAAAGGAAATTGTCGTCGTTCTCAAAATCTTTGATAAATTCTTTAAAAAACTCCCAATCGGGGTCTCCTTGCGGGAAAAACTGCTCAAAATCGAAGGTGAACTTAAGACGGAATACGAAGAAAATACTTAAAACTGTGAGTACGGCGTAAATGCCGAGCAGTAAATTGCGTTGGGAGTGCATAAATGTTAGCGGTGTGTACTGTTTTAACGTGTCATTAAAACTTGTTCTATCCTAAAAGGTTTACAGCATACTATTATTTGGATTCGGTCTGATTAATCACCTCCAGTTTACCTTTTGCCTGGTCATCCCATCGTTCTACGGTCAATATCTCCATTTGAAGGGTTGAATCGCCTGTTATGGTTGTCATATATTGTAGTGCGTTTATAAAATTTCTCCTGCTGCTAAACGGCGGTACTTGCAATTCGCGATAGCCCCAATCGTCCACCAATAAACGTTTTTGGCCTTCTGAGGTGGCTTCCCACGGCCATTGGGTATCGGTATTTAATATGCTTTTTTCGGAAATAATAACGGCTTCACGTTGGGTATTGGCATACATTTTCCACGACATGCTCTCCGGCCAATAATACCAAATATTCAAAATAGGCATGACCCAAACCAATACCGCCAATACGGAATATGCAGGGAAAACAGGCCATTTTAGCACCGTTTTATCTTTAAAATAGTACCAGACCAAACCAATCATAGCCATATTCCAAGGCCATACCACGCGGTTCCAATCGTGTCCTAAAGGGCTTAAAACCAATAAAATATACAAGTGCAATACAGTAGCCATCCATTTGCCAGCGGTGCGGGTAGGTGGCCAAAGTAAAAAAACACCGATAAGCATTTCAAATACGCCTGTACTGTAACAAAGCATGGTATTGCCCGACAATGGAGCCGTCCATTGGAATGCCTCACAAAACCAATTAAAATTGACGGAAAACCAAGGTGTTATCTTATTAAAACCGCTCCAAACATATACACCTGCAATCACCCAGCACTGGAACCGTGCTGTCTTATTTTGGCTTAAATCCAGCCACTCTACGAACCACAAACAGCACCACATCCATATCCAGACCTGTAAACGATTCAGATCCAGTATGCACAGCAGGGCTACTACCGAAAGCACAACGGGCAGAAAGACCCGTGCGGTCCATCTGCCCATTGCATATATTAAACAAGAAAAAAACAATACCGTTGATAATACCCAACTCACAGCATCTGGCACAACACCGAGGCATTCTACCAATGGCAGTGTGGGGAATGTTCGCCCATAAGACCACCAAAGTTGCCAAGAAAGCAACATTTGGAGGGGCAAACTTGCGGTAATGTATTTCCCCATTTGCTTGTTCTAATCTGGCTCAAAGCCTAAAACAATATTAAAGTTACCATAATCCTTTAAACTTGCCTTTTTACCGATCAAGTCAGGGCGATCGAAACCAATACCATAGTCGAAACCAAGCGTTCCAAACATGGGCAGGAACACGCGCAAACCTAAGCCTGCTGCCCTACGTACATCAAATGGATTGTATTGTTTAAGACTTTGCCAAGCATTAGTACCTTGTGCCCAAGCGGTCACAAAAATGGTACTTTGTGGGTTAAGCGAAATAGGGTAGCGTAATTCCACGGTGTATTTACTGAAAACGCCTGCGCCTACATTATTATTTCCACTACCTATTTCCGACATGATACCGTTCACTTTACCCGATTCGTTTTGTGCTTCATATCCACGTGCACTGATGATTTCCTGACCATTAAAACCGAAGTTTTGGTTGTTCAAGCCATCACCGCCTACGAGGAAGCGCTCGAATGGACTCAAAGGTGCATCACTGTTCCACCTGCCCAATAGACCAATTTTAGTAGAGGTTTTCAATACCAATTTACCCACTACTGGCGTGTACCAATCGGCATCGAAACGCCATTTGATATACTCTACATAACGGTACAAATCGCGTACACCGGCGGTGTCATAAAATGTCTTACTCTTCCTGTTGAGCAAAGAATAAGGTGGTGTCATCTGCATTTTCAAGGAAATAGTAGAACCACTTTTTGGGAAAATTGGGTCATTTACGCTATTGCGCGCTAAGGTAAGACCAAGGTTATAGTTATGGAATATACCATCACTTACGCCATTGCCTCTATCATCCGTAAAACCTGGGAATCCGTTGAGTTTCAAGGTTTGGATGTCCATATCTGCACGGAATACAAAGTTGTCGTCCGGGAATTTCAAACGGGTACCGAAGCCAACCGTACCTTGAATAATATCCATTCTACCCCCAAAACCACCACCAAAAGGTTGGGCGAAACGGTTGAAGAAGCCAGCCAAAGTCAAGGAATTGGGGCGTTTGCCACCCAACCAAGGCTCTGTGAAAGATACATTATACGACTGGAAGCGCTCACCAGCCGATTGGCCGCGTAAACTAAACCGTTGGCCATCGCCTTGTGGCAATGGGTTCCAGGTCTCCTTGTTTTTGATATTACGTGCTGAGAAATTATTAAAAGTTACCCCAAGCGTACCGATGATATTGCCACGCTGGCTAAAACCCGCCACCGCTGGCTGGTAACCTGCTGAAAGTTCTAATTGGTCGGATGGCTTTTCCTCTACGGTATATTCAATATCCACGGTGCCGCGTTCTGGGTTGACGGGTGTATTGATACCGAGGTTTTCTTGGTTAAAATAGCCCAAATTGATGATTTCGCGTTGAGAGCGGATAATGTCCGAACGGCTAAATTTATCACCAGGGCGGGTATATAATTCGCGGCGTATCACGTGTTCGTTGGTGCGGTCGTTACCTTTAATGATCACCCGATCAATAGTAGCCTGTGGCCCTTCGTACATACGCATTTCGAGGTCAATAGAGTCGTTTTCAATGGCGGTTTCTACTGGATCGACGCGGAAGAACAAATAACCATTATCGAGGTATAAAGAAGAAATATCGCGTCCATCCTGACTAAACGAAAGCCTGTTGCTCAGCAATTCTTCGTTGTAAGGATCGCCTTTTTTGATCCCGAGTACTTGGTTCAAATACTTTGTTTCGTAAATGGTATTCCCTTTCCATACCATATTACGGAAATAATAACGATTCCCTTCCTGGATATTCAAATGGATACGGATCTTGCCTTTTGGATCGCGCCAAATACTATCTTTTACCACCCGTGCGTCGCGGTAGCCAAGGTTGTTGTAATACTTCTCGATTTTCTCTTTGTCTTCATCGTACTCCTTACGGACAAGTTTGGATTTTTTGAAAAACTTACGGGTACGGGTAGTGTTTTTCATTTTTTTACGCAAAACCCGCGCTTTTACATGCTCATTACCAGCAAAAGTGATGTCTTTGATCTTTACCTTTTTACCTCGGTTGATAATAAATTCGAGGCGGACACCATTGGTACTGCGCTCATCGGGGAACGAATTTATCTTCACCTGTGCATTGCGATAACCTTTGTCGATAAAAAAGTTTTCCATCGCGTATTTTAAGGAAGACTTATTATTGTCTGTCAAAATAGCACCTTTTTGGATATATTTATTGACCAAATCGTTGAGGTCGTCGTGTTTGTTTTTTTTGACCCCTTTGAAGGCATGGCGCATATAACGCGGCAATTCTCGTACTTTAATTTCGAGAAAAACAAGATTGCCCTGTGTGCGTTCGCGTACCACTTCTACATCGGTGAATAGTTTCAGGTTCCAAAGCGTTTGGATGGCTTTGGTGATTTGCTGCCCTGGGATACGAATTTTTTGTCCAACCCTCAAACCCGACAAAGAAATAAGCGCATTGGGGTCGGCATAACCGGCACCGAGTACGCGGATACCCCCAATTTCGTACTCTATGGGTTTTTCATATTGCACAACGGGTAAAGTGCTATCACGTTGTGCAATGGCAAAAAAGGGTAGTAGGCAAAGGTTTATAAGTGCAAATAATTTGAATTGCATGTGTTTGAGTAAATTTGTGTTCGACTGTTGGTATATGATTGGTTATAAATCAAACAAACATATATTTTTAGGTCAGAATGATCAATTAGTTTGGTTGAGCATTAATTTTATTTCTGGGCAATCGCTAAACATAGGATCGATGGCGAGGTAGGTAGAGCGCAAGCGATCGATTACCCATTTTTCGGTATATTCCGATTTTTTCTGCTCCAAAGCCGCTGCCTGAATCTTATTATAGTCTTGTTTTAGGTTGGCTTTGTGCGGTTTTGTTCGGCTTTGCAATTGAATTAACCTAAAAAACTTAGAACCATCAGGTGCTCTGAATACGACAGGAGGAGTGGTTTCGCCGTTTTTCAAGCCATCAATAGCAAAGAAAATATCGGTTTCCAAGTCGGTACCTTCAAAGAACGTATTGCCTGAACGTGGATTGGTAACCCGTCCGTCGTTGCTATAACTTTGCGCATTTTTGTCGCCATAACGCTTAACCGCATAACTGAATGGCAGGCTGTCTCTAACAATAAGGGTACGGATAGAATCTAGTTTTTCTTTGGCCACATCTAGATCATTATCTGTAATTTCGGTACGGATTAAGATATGTCGGGCATGTACGAGGTTACCTCGGCGTTCGAGTAATTGGATAACGTGGAAACCAAATTCAGTTTCGATCACTTCACTGATCTGATTTTTTTCCAGATTATAACAAGTGGCTTCAAATTCGGGAACGAATGTACCGCGTTTTTGCCAGCCCAAATCACCACCTTCTGCGCCAGAACCGGGGTCGTCGCTGTATTTTTTGGCTAAATCTGCAAAGTTTTCGCCTTCAACGATACGTTTACGCAAGTCTTCTGCCAGTCCCCGCGATTTTGAGCGTTGTAATTCATTCACGGTTGGTTTGAAGACTAATTCCTTGATTTCTACTTCGGAATTGAAATAGGGCATGGAATCTATTGGGATTTTATTGAAGAACGCCTGTACTTCGGAGGGGGTTACTGTAGCCTTTCCGGTTACTTGTCCTTGCATGCGCTCTGAGAGCAATTGGTTGCGCATATCGTTCCGCATTTGGTCTTTCATGTCATTGATGGTTTGGCCATAGTAGTCGGACAAGGCTTTTTCATCTTGATTGAAATATTGCAAGAGTTTTTCCACCCTTGTTTCCAACTGTGTTTCCACCTCTTCATCTTTTACATCAATAGAGTCCAATTTGGCTTGATTGACCAAAAGTTTGGTGACGATGATATTTTGCAGTACTACACAGCTATAAGAAGCGGGCAAGTCGGCGTTCTGCTGTTTTGCATAACTCAATTGCTCTTGTATTTCGCTGAGGAGGATGATTTCGCCGCCTACAGTAGCCACTACCTTATCGATCACGGCTCTACCATCTTGCCCCGTCAGGGTCAATGGTAGTAAGCAAATGGCTGCAAAAAGCGTTTTTAATACTTGTTTTATCATTATTAATAGTATGTTTATCTTATTGAGTAATACGATTGGAGGGTTAATATACTGATTTTATTTTCAATGATTATTAAGATGGCTCCAAGTCATCCAATAACTAAAGCATTGAAAATTGGCTGCGCCCATCATTTGTATCAATATTTCATTTGTGATGTACTTAGTTGAGGATTTTAATATTTCCTCTTCTGAGTTCATTGTCATATACTTCTTTTTTCCAATTATTCAATAAATCCTGTTTGCGCTTGTGCAAGATCACTTTTGTACCTTGTTCTTGTACATAATCGAAGGGGGCAGTTTCTTTGCCACGCACCGATTCCAAAACGCGGTAATAGTACCTAAAATCACCTTCGCTGAGTGTACCTTCCTTGCGCGAACTGATATTATCAGTAGTTAACGTTCCTTTGGGCAAAATCGCGGCTACCTCATCCAATCTATACCACTTGTTGCGATCTAGTAGGGCTAGGGTTGCCCGCTCTTTGGCAAAGTCAACCAACTTGCTTCTATCTTCCTCTTTCCTACTGTTCCAAAGTTTATTCATTTCGGATTGAGGTGCGCTAGTGGGTAATTTTATCAAGATACATTTTAAGATGGTGCTTTGTAATTGGAACTCATCTTTGTGTTCTTCATAGAATTTTCGTACTTCTTGCTCACGCACGGTAGAGTCGAGTTTTTGCCCAATAAGTTGCTCTTCGTAGTTGAAACGCACCAAGGAGGCGCGGTAATCGCGCACTAATTTATCGATATTGGCATCTTTTGGGATATTGCGCTCGGCTTCGTACATCAGCAATTGTTCGCTAATCCAACGTTGAATAAACGCCCCAACGAGCAAAGCGCTGTCTTGGGGATTGGTGCCGGCGGGTACGCTGGCGGATGCTTCGGAGGCAAAAAGAGCCTTATCATAGACTTTTGCTATTTCGCGGTCGTTATTTGCGCCTTCTTTTTTGGCGCAGGCAACGAAAAATAAGCCTGTAATAAGGAGAAAAAAAATAGTTCGCATGGTGTTGCAGAAAAAAACGCCGCAAAAGTAGTTTATTTTTTGGAGTTTTTGGGTTAAATGCTTAAAATAGATAGGGCACTCACTCGATTTATGATTCATCATTTATAATTCAGCATTACTTGTTACCTTTGCGGCGTGAAAAAATTAATTCAATTTATTCTTTTTGCCGGACTCGGCATCGTTATCTTAACCCTTGTCTATCGCTCGCAAAATACGGCTTTTCAGGAACAATGCCGTTTGGACGGTGTTCCTTCCGATCAATGTAGCCTAATCAACAAGTTGTTATACGATTTTTCGACGGTCAATATAGGTTGGTTATTGGCTGTTGTGGGTGCATTTACGGTCAGTAATTTGTTTCGTGCGATCCGTTGGCAAATGCTGCACGAGCCTATGGGGTATCATATTCGGTTGAGTAATAGTTTTTTGACTATTTTACTGGGTTATTTTGCCAATTTGGGGCTTCCTCGTATGGGCGAGGTAGTGCGCCCGGGTTCGCTGGCGCGTTACGAAAATATCCCGATGGAAAAGGTAATGGGTACGATGGTCATTGATCGTTTGGTTGATTTTATTTGTCTGATATTGGTTGTTGGCCTTGCTTTTATTTTTCAAGGAGGCGTACTCCTCGACTTTATCAATAAGGGTAAGTCTTCGGGGAATAGTAGTAGTGGTGGTGGCTTGCTCTCTAATCCGATTGTTTGGGTTATTTTGGTATTGGGTTTACTGGGGCTTGTATTTGCTTGGGTACTGCGCAATCGTTTGATGCAATTGGCTGTTTTTCAGAAATTTGCAGGTATTGTGCAGGGTTTTCGCGATGGTATCAGGAGTGTATTTCAGTTGCAGCGTCCGGGGTTGTTTATAGCATTATCGGCGGGTATTTGGGTCATGTTTTTTCTTCAATGCTATTGGAACCTTAAAGCGTTTGAGCCTACGGCGGAGCTTTCTGCGGGTGCTGCTTTAATGATTTTTGTATTTGGTACGCTGGGTTTTGTGATTCCTTCTCCTGGTGGGATGGGGACTTTTCATGCTTTGTGTATTGCGGGTTTATCGTTGTATGGCGTGGCTGGGGGTGATGCTTTTTCGTATGCCAATATTGCATTTTTTACCATTCAGATTTTTTACAATGTAGTGGGTGGTGTTTTGGCGTTGGTGTTGCTACCAATTATTAATAAAAAGTGATGTGGTGTTTTACCATAGAAGAATATAGCGTTTTGGGGTGGTCGCTTCGCTTTTTTTGTTGCACAAAAAAGTGTTTGTTTTTTCTACCACAAAAGTGCACAAAAGGACACAAAGCGAAGCGAGCACTCTACGTCTTTGTTAACTTTGTGTCCTTTTGTGGTAGAAAAAATGTGTACGCTACGTTTTTGAAAATAAAATACATAAATTTTTGTATTTAAAGTGATTTTTAAATTATAGTTTGTAAATAAATATTATGAGTACAATAGAACATACTAGCGAAATAAAAATTCGCGTTGGGCTTGATGCCGAAAAAGTACCCGTTAAAATTGACTGGTCGGCGAGTGATATGCACGAAGAAGGCGTTACAGAACACTGTAAGGCTATGATGATTGCCTTATTTGACCAAGCGCATAAAGATACATTGCGGATTGATCTTTGGACAAAGGAAATGCAGGTGGTCGAGATGGATCGATTTGTATATCAAGTATTACAATCGTTGAGCCAAACGTATTTGCGCGCCACCAATAATAAGAAAATGGCCGAACAAATGGCTCAATTTGCCCATTATTTCGGTGAAGAGACAGAAATAATCCCTAAAGCAGGTAAGTAATTTACTTTTTCGTGAGTGCTTGCCCCAGCCAGTTGGCAATGGCTTGACGGTTGTTTTTGAGTACAATCCGCTGCTGATCCCAGTCGTTTTGGATATTGGCCAATTCTACATAAACGGCTTTATTGGTATTGGTTTCTCGCAGTGTAAATAGATCGCGTGTGGTAACAGATCCCGTATATCTGCGTGCTGGACCGCGTTTTTGGCTGTATTTTTGAATAAATATTTGGTGCATATTCAGGGCGAGGTTCATGCTTGGTTCGCTATTGGCCCGATAATAAAAGAATACATCTGTTTCGGTGGCCACACTTCTGGAATCTACGTGGATTTCTACCACTGTTTGGTCTGTTTCGCCTCGATCTTCGTGCGCAGCAGTTAGTGCGTTAATAATATCCGTACGTTGGCCCAGTCTTTCTTTTTGGTTGATAGGGATTACTTTATTGCCCCATACCACTTCATCTTTATCGCAAGTAAGGTAGTTTTGGTCTCGGATACCATCATTTGGATCGCGTACGATCATATAAGCCGTTGCGCCATGACTAAGTAGATAACGCAAAAGCCGTAATGTTACATCATAAGCATATTCGTCTTCGCAGAGGGTAATTCCTGCGCGTTTGCCCCGTGCACCGGGATCGGGGCCGCCGTGGCCACTAATGAGATAAAATATTCTACCTTTTAATTTGGATGAAATAAGTGGCGTTTTGGCGTATTTATCGCCAAAAATAGGAAAAACACGCGCATTCTCATCTGATGATGGTTCCCCTCCAAAAACAGTAGCGGGCGTTACTTTCTTTTTTGGGTTGTTCGTCGGTACTTTGCCTTCGGCTATTGGGAATTTTGTTATGACTTTTTCGGTACAATTAATGATATGCCATGGAATCCAAAGTTTACGACTTTCGGTAAAATCGTCGGTTCGGATACCACTTTTTTGAGTAGCATAATTATAATCACGGATTTGAACTGCGGTTTTCCAGTTTTCAATGCCCATCGTTGAGCGGATACTCGAACCATTATAGCGCATGACTTGTATGGGTAATTTGTAGGATTTACCCACTACAAGCCGTACTTTAGCGTCTTTTACTTTGTTGAGTTTTAGAAACTGGGAAAGATTACAATCCTGCCCACCTAAGCCATAAGCCTCAAGTACGATAGTCGCATTATCGCCGTTTTCGGCAACAAATGTCAAAAAAGGTGCTGCACGTAAGGCTTCATTGCCATTTTGAGCAGTAAGCATCAATACGTTAAACCACAAAAATAAAGATAGACAAAACCGCATTTGGATTTTTTTTGAGCGCAAAATTCGCTATAATATTGCTGATTTTCAAATTTTCGGATTGATAAGGAATGAGATTTAAATAATTATCTAAAATTGAGATGAAATGCCCAAAGCGCAAATCAGGTTCTAAAGCAATATCGTGGCCCAATTTTGTAAAACCCTTCCCGTTCGTAAAAATGTAATGTTTTTGAAAATTCATCTCCCGGCGTGGTCACTTCCAGTCGTTTCCAGTTGCGATGAATGGCGAGATCCTTTGCCTCGTCCACGAGCATTCGCCCAACGCCTTCCGAACGGTATTCGGGCACCACATACAGTTCGTTGAGTACACCATATTTGCCACCGGCTGAAATAGAAAGACATTCAACAATCGTCAAAATACCTACAATATCTTCGTCCTCATTTAAAGCGAGTAAAGTAGAATGACTGTCATCCTCGTCAATTTCGGCAAATATTTCGGCAATTTCATCGGCACTGGGGGAGTGCTCTACTTCTTCAAAAAGAGCAGCAAGCAAGATGGATACAGCGGCGGTATCGGATGCATCGGCAATACGAAAATCAATCATAAGTGGGTGAAATTTTTATAAAAAAAACGCCAACACAGGAGAATTTACCCATGTTGACGTTTTTTTATGCGTTATATAATAACTAAAGCATGTATTAATTATTCAAAAGTGTAGCGAATACCCAATTGCAAATTCCATACATCGCTCAATGCTGCACTATAGTCAATTGTTTTACGGCTTGTTCTATTGAGCAAGTTGCTGGCTACTTGGTATCTAGGTACGCCATTGGCGTCAACACCACGTGCTTGTAATGGTGAAGTAGTAACAAAACGACGGCCTATGCCCCAATCTGAATTGATCAAGTTGCCAACATTAAAGATATCCACGCGGAACTGTACAGCGTTATGCTTCTTGTTTTTGCCAGTTTTGAACCAAAAATCACGCGCAACTGCCAAATCAAAGCGGTGTAACCAAGGAAGAATAGCACCATTGCGCTCCGTGTATTGACCACGAAGACCCGAAAGGTATGCATCTTGCTTAATATACTCCTCATAAAGTTCTGCCTGCCTTGCTCCTGTTGTAGTTACGACACCTGCCGCATCTTTAATATCTTCAAAAACTAAATCAGATGCATTGGTAGGAACAAACAACAGATCATTACCAGTTACACCGTCGCCGTTGAGGTCACGTAGATAAGTATAGGAGTAACGACCGCTTTGAAGACCTTCGTAACCGAGGGTAAACTGTGTTTTTCCACCATTTTTCTCTCCAAAACTAGTAGCATAACTCAATAAACCAATGATACGATGTGGAATATCTTGGTTAGAATAAGTAAGATCAAGTGCATTGTTGCCATTGATAGAACGCGCACCAGTGAAAGAACCAGATGCAATAGAACCAGCATCCATCAAGTCTTGTGCTCTGCTGAAGGTATAAGCCGCCATACCATAAAGCCCTTTGCGCTCAGGATATTCCAATTTAAATGTTGTACCGAGGTATGAACCTTGATCCGTAGTTGTCATCACTACCGCATTCGATACATTACTTACTTGGCGTGTTGGTGTACTAAAACCAGTGTTAGAACCAATAGCACCTGGGAAGCGAGGACGTGTATCAGGACCTGTAAAATTGCCTACGGATGCTTTTTGGTTGGCATTGTAGTACAAAATAGCATTGAGGTTGCGGTTGTACAATACTTCTACTGTACCAATAAAGCCAAAAGGTAATTTTTGGTCAACAGCCAAATTGGTCTTCAATACCTGCGGGTAACGGTAGTCTTCCGAAGTTACCGTGATCTCAAATGTAGAAGGCAATGTAGGTTCAGCCGGTGTAAATACGGTTGCATCTTGTACCAATGGGTATTTGTCGGTATTTAAATTAGCCGCACCGCTTGGGTTGATAAAACCAGTAAGTACACCATTATTACCAATTTGGTTAGACAACCATACAAAAGGAGGGCGACCAGTGAAAACACCTGCACCACCACGTATTTGAGTCATCTTTTTACCCGCTACATCGTAGTTAAAACCAAGGCGTGGTTCAAAAAGAATTTGTGGCTTTGGAATAGTACTTGTATTGATTTTAAGTGGATTACCATCAATATCGCGGAACGTAGAATCGGACAATGTTTTGTTCTCCAATGACTCCGTACCACCCAAGTCGATCATGCTAACGCGTATGCCGCCTGTAATTGTAAGGTTTTTATTTACTTTAAATTCGTCCTGACCATAAACATCGTATTTCGCAACTTTCAACACTTGTAATGGATCCGCAGCACCCGGTAATGCGGAGTAGCGGTATTGGAAATTGGCCAAACCTACCGAATCGCCGTTCATTGCACCAAAGAAATCGCTCAAAGAATTGAATACATAAACACCATTTGATGCAGGGAAAAACAAGTTTTCTGATCGGAATTGCTCGAAATTAACACCTGCTGTGATCGTATGCTTGCCTGCGTAATAAGTAAGATTATTTGTCGCGTGGAAAGTACCATAACTCAACTGATTTTTTGGCGTAAATGGATCAAAACCCGTAGAAATATAAGTAGTACCGCCGTTTAAGATATCAATAGTTGGTGCCAATTGTCCTTTGTATTTACGGTTTTCATCCTGAAAATCATAACCTACGCTAAAGGTATTTGACAATTTATCACCGAATCTTGAGTTCAATTCTACCACACCTGAACGGGTATTATCCCCAAGGATATAACCCGCATTTTGGTACGACATCGACTCGAAACGAGTTGTACGGTTACCAGCGCCTGCTGAGTTACTATTGCTAATATTAAAATCACCCTCAGAATCGTGGTGGGTATAACGCACCATCAATTTGTTTCTATCATTGATATTGAAATCCAAACGCGCAAGGAATTTGTTCGATTCAACATTGTTGTTGTATGCCTCGTAAGGGCCAGTTACATAGCCCCATTTACGGTTCAAAACATTACTTACCGAATCCAAATCCGACTTCAGTACACGTGTTACTTGACCAGGATTGGTACTTCCTGATGCCACCCAAGGTGTTGCAGGAGAAGCATTGCGTACAAACTCAGCATTAACAAAGAAAAAAGCCCTGTTTTTGAGGATTGGACCACCCAAACGAGCACCCACAATGTTCTCGCTGAATTGCGTTGCAGCAACACTCACGTCGCGCGCTTTGTTACCATACATATTGGCCGAGCGCGTGTTGAAATAAACAGAACCTTCAAAATTGTTGTCGCCAGAACGTGTTACAGCATTGATACCAGCACCAGTAAAACCGGTTTGACGCACGTCGTAAGGCGCCACATTCACTTGTACTTCTTCAATCGCATCCAAAGAAACAGCAGTAGAACCTGTACGGCCACCTGCTTGCGCCTCGGAGCCAAGGCCAAAACCATTGTTAAATGAAGAACCATCAATCGTAAAGTTATTCAAACGGCTATCTTGTGCGCCAAAAGAACGGCCATTACCGTTTGGATTGTACTTCGTAACCGAAGAGATAGAGCGGCTACCAATAGCAGGTACAGAAGTCACCCGCTTCACATCAAACGTAGAGGATGCTCCCGTACGTTGTGACGAAAACAGATCATTGCGGTTCACCACAATGTCCACACCGTCGAGGTCCACACCTGTTTCTGCTAAGTCAAAATTGACATTAGTGGTAGAACCAAGGCTGGTCATTACGCCTTCAATGCTTTTGGGTTCGTAACCTGTGTAAGAAACGATTACCGTAAAGGGTCCACCAACACGCACCGACGGGATGGTATAATTACCCTTTGCATTGGTAGATGCACCATAACGTGTACCTGAATTTACGTGGGTGGCTACCACAGTTGCACCAACTAGCCCTTCGCCATTTTTGTCGGCTACGTTACCGGCAATGGTGGAGGTAGTAACCTGTGCAAAGGCAACCAATCCTGTGAGTAGAAACGTTAATGTGTAAATGAATTTTTGAGCAAAAGAAATGCTCTGCTTGAAAAGTACTACTTTTCTCATACAATAAAGTTTAGTTTGGTAAAAATCTAAAATAAGCACCTGAAGTGTACAAGCACATCATTGTTAGAGTTAAAATGCCAACAAAGGTACTAATGTAATGTGAATTGGGTGTTAAGTTTGGGGTGAATAATTTTTTTATTTTAGATATTTAAAGTTGTTTTTTTTAAAAAAATATCATAAACATTCTTTATTGAGTTGTTCATTTATTAAAAAGCAAATAAAATTCTTATTTTTTTAAGTTAATGATCTGGGCATCTATTCCCTTCCAATCTATTCCAAATTGTATTCTTTTTTGGACAGCTGCCAAATTTTTCGTTATTTTGCACTTCCTTTCAACAAAGTCTTCGATCAATACGCAGACATCAATTTACAAACAAAATATTACTATGAAAAAGATCCTTTTTTCATGCATTTTATGCTTTACGTTCTTGCTTAGTGCCCAAGCGCAGGTGGTCATTACTGAAATAATGTACAATCCGCCAGAAGGTGGAACGGATAGCTTGGAGTTTATCGAAATTTTAAACAACACCAATGCTACGGTAAATATGGCTGGCTGGAGTTTGGAATTTGGTACTGGCCCAACGGTATTTCCTATCCCCGATCAAAACCTTGGTGCTGGTCAATACCTCTTGTTTAGTGTCAATGCGGGTGCTATACAGCGCAACTTTGGCAAAGCATCGGTGCAATGGACAGCAAGTGGCCTAAACAATAACGGTGCTCCTATCCGTATCAAAAACGGTGCAGCAGCTATCGTGGACGAAGTGGTGTATGATGATGTAGCACCTTGGCCTACAACACCTGATGGCGGTGGTAGTTCATTGGTGCTTTGTGATCCTAATTCAGATAATACAGTGGCCACTAATTGGGTATCTGCTCCTACAGATGCAGGTTTCTCTATCGCCAATATCCCTGTTTTTGCCAATCCTGGCGCAGCATCTGGTTGTTTAACAGGTCTTGTCGCGCTTCCAGATGTGGCATTTGTGGTACCTGACAAACCTATTAATATTGATGTAGTAAATAATGATAATGTACCTGGTGGTGCGGCTACTACTTTGACCGTTGTAACTGCGCCTGCTCACGGCACAGCTACGGTATCGAGTGATACGAGCATTTTATACACTCCATCTCCCGGCTATTGTGGCCCAGATGTACTCACTTACAGGGTGTGCACGTCTCCAAATACTTGCGCTACTGCAACAGTAACAATCACAGTTAAATGTTACCCAGTGCGCACAATTGACCAAATGAATAATGTAAACCCTGGTGGTGTAGCCGATTCTGTAAATGTTTCTTGCGAACTGACAGGTATTGTTTATGGTGTCAACCTGCGCGCTAGTGTCAATGGCTTACAGTTTGCGTTGGTGAATCCTGCTGGTACAGAGGGTATTTCTACTTTCCGAGGTTTGGGCAATTTCGGTTATAATGTACAGGAAGGCGATAGAATAACAGTTCGTGGTACTATTGCGCAGTTCAGTGGTCTTACACAGATCAATATGGATACCATTATTAAAGTAAACAGTGGAAATGCGTTGGTGACTCCTCCGGTGGTATTGAGAGTGGACGAAAGTACCGAAAGTCGTTTGGTGCAGATCAAAAATTTGCGTTATGTGGATATTGCGCAGTGGCTACCGGGCGTAGGCCCAGGATTCACAGTTCGGTTGTACTCTACTTCCAATCCAACAGATACTATTGCGATGCGTATCGATAATGATGTGGATCTTTACAACCAACCCACGCCGCCATCGGAGCCGTTTCATGTGACGGGCATTGGTGGCCAGTTTGATGGTTCTAGTCCGTTTACCACTGGTTACCAGTTAACGCCACGTTATATACCCGATATCAATACAATGGTGGGTACAACATTGGTGGATTACAGTGCTTCGGTAACATTATCACCTAATCCGGTGCACGATATGATGACCATCCAAACGACGGTGGTATTTGATCGGATCAGTGTTTTTGGTACAGATGGCAAATTAATGCGTACGATCCAAAATCCAAATTCCACGGAACAAATCGACCTTGCGGGTATGCCTGCGGGTGTGTATGCGGTTCGTTTTGAAAAATTGGATACCATTTGGACAAAGGCAGTGATTAAAAATTAAACTTTTTTGCGTACGTTTCGCATAAGGGTTGTATAAGAAGGTCAAAATTTTAGACTAAGTTTGTTTTTGTAGTTAAGTATTTGAGATTACCTCAAAAATTAATTGTTATTTTGAACTTGATCCGAAATTTTGACCTTTTTACACAATTCCTGTTTTCATAGACAGCCCAACTTGCCCAGCACAGTTATAACTTCACTATTTTTAACACCCTACTGTGGCTATCCGTCTGATGGATCGTTTTTACATAATAAAAACCCGCCGGAAACGCCGAAATATCAATCGTATGCGATGGCTTGTTGGTATCAATTTTTCGAAGTATTCGGCCTACACTATCATATATTTCTACTTGAAACAAACTTGCATTTCCTTTGATCGTAAACTCATTTACGACGGGCATTGGGGTGATCTGAATCCAATCGGCAGCACCTTGCAAACCGTCATTTACAGCACTTACTGTGGGATCTTTGCCAATGGGTTCGCAGCTAATACCATATTTAAAAATGTCCTCTCCTTCTTTATCGATGATCTCGTAAAGATGGTGGGGTTTCATGTTTTGATTAGAATTATTATGTGGCAAGGCCAAATCCATGCTTTTTTTATTGCTATAAGTCTCGTAACTAACCGTAGGATAATACTCAAAAGACGAGCCAACTGCTCAAATTCATCTTGGGTGGCTTTACTTTTCGATACATTTGGCTTGTACTTGATAAAACGAATCATCAGTTCTAAATCTTCCTAGTTGATATTGGCGGGAAGTCTTATAATAACTTCGCTAGCAGTTCTTTCTAAAACCATGTGTTAATATTTAAAAAATTACGAATTTGTAGCAGTATGTGTCTTAATGGGGGCTTTGAGTTGTGCGCTTAATGTATATATAATGGTTGAATCTCAGTTTTGGTTTCTTTTTTAGTGGCTTTAGCGGTTGCTGTGTGTTACACATCTTTGCTTAGTATACGTTGTGTGTGCCTAGAAATGATAATTCATGCGAAATGACTTGCAAATGTAAGCATTTGTATTCTATCCTAGTTATTGCCAACGCACCACTGCCGACGTATCTGCGGTTTTATTGGCATGACAGGCAGCGGATTGTTATCGGTTTTACATTACGTTATTCTGCAATAATGTAAGTAATACGACTGATGAGGTCTGCAATTATTTTCCTAATATCAGAAGTATGGAGTATTAAGTCTGAATCAATTGAATCTTCTATTGCAGAGTCAAGGGCTTCTAATTGTGGTAACAATAATAGAAAATGAGCCATCAGATACTCTTTGTCATTACTTGAAGCCGATTTTAGTTCTGAAAGTATTCTATCAAGTTCTGAAAATTGCATAATAAGTTTAAATTTTGTGGTTTTCATAAAATAAAATAGACTCTAATAATTGATCAGAAAAATCAAAAATATTGTCTATCGATTCAAGTTCAAACTTTGTCTCATTTCTGTTAGCACCAAATATGCCTATATATTTTTTATTTGAATTAAGATACAATCTACATACTGTTTTGTGGCTACTATCATCTATTCTAATAGAGAAATAGGCTTGTGCATCTTTAAATCCTACTCGTTCAGGCGCAATTTTTCGTCGAATAATGGATTTTACAATGAAATAACCCTCTCTTTCTTCTTCTGTGGTAATTATTTTACTCTCAATTTCTTTTATTTCATCATTACTGCTAGGCTTTAATCTGATCATTCTATCGCTAATTAATTGATTGATGACTATGGGTAATGATAGATTTACAAGTTCATCAAACAAAATCATTATTTTTTCAGTAATACTACCTCTTTTTTTCTCCAAATATGCTTTTCCTGCAATAAACTTAATGAAATCCTTAGAAGGATTTGTCATTTCAGTGTAAAGCAATTTTCTTATGTCTCGGGAGTATGTAAGCCTTCTTGCTTTTTCTATGATTAATTTCTCATCAAAATTTTCTTTACAAAACATTTCGAGAATTTGCAACTGCTCATCATTGAAATCCGTTACGTTAAATTCAAAGAAAGGCTCTGCATCCATAATATTGCGAGTATCAATATCCGCATAAAAATGATATATAGTGCCATTAGTCAAAATTCCAAATCTTACTAAACGAAGATGATTGAAGTAAGCACTAAGTTGGTGTCCGAATTTACCAACTTTTTCATTAAACCTTTTACATTCGATTATTAAAATTTCGGTATCATTTTTTCTTAACGCATAATCTACCTTATCTCTTCTACGAGTAGCAAAATCAGCGGGTAATTCAGCAATTACATCTGTGTGTTCAGATGTTTTATATCCCAATATCTCAATAAACGGATTGATGTACAGGAGTTTTGTCTGGGCTTCATCAAATGGTTGATTAAGATTTTCAGACTCAATCTTTGCTCCAAGTTGTGTTAGTTGATTCTTTAATTTCATTTTTTATCTTTTATTACCGAGAAATACTGCATTACCACAGATAAAGACTAAATAAAACACTCATTGCGCATTTCACTTAGTCGTCAGTTGCATGAATGCCGACTATAATCACAAAGCCCAATCAGCCCCCCCAAAAAAAGGAAACCAACAAAACCTCGCCCACCATAAGTAAATTTTCAGCCTACTCACGATTTAAGCCCACAATATATGCAAATATCCAACTATCCACCAAACATTATAAAATATTTTTCCATAAAACTTCCTCACGGCCTCGCAAGTCCCCCCATATTTTGCAACCACCCATTTTTTGCTTACTTTTGCGCCAAAATAATAACATTGATTACACCCATTTACATATTAGCCATTGAGTCTTCCTGCGACGATACCGCCGCCGCCGTCATCCGCGATGGTGCGCCGCTGTCCAATTGTGTGGCCACGCAGGAAATACACCGCTTATACGGCGGCGTTGTTCCCGAAGTGGCTTCCCGTGCGCACCAAAGCAATATCATACCTGTGGTACATGCTGCATTGGCGCAGGCAGGTGTGGCCAAGCACGAAATAAATGCCGTAGCCTTTACGCGTGGGCCTGGATTACTGGGTTCATTGTTGGTCGGTACGTCATTTGCGAAGGCTTTTGCGCTGGCCAATCACCTACCTTTGATTGAGGTGGACCACATGTCGGCGCACGTTATGGCGCATTTTGCGGAAGATCCTAAACCCAATTTTCCATTCCTTTGCTTAACGGTGAGCGGTGGACATACCCAAATATTGAAGGTCAACAGCCCTTTTGATATGGAAATACTGGGTCAAACACTGGATGATGCCGCCGGGGAAGCATTTGACAAAACCGGAAAAATGTTGGGATTGGAATACCCCGCCGGGCCACATATTGATCGGTTGGCCAAGGAGGGTACGGTACGGTTTCCGTTTCCAGAAGCCGCTGTTGAAGGACTTGGTTTTAGTTTTAGCGGATTAAAAACTTCGGTATTGTATTTCCTGAAACGCGAAACAGCGCAAAATCCGAATTTTGTGCAGGAAAACCTCGCCGATATTTGCGCCTCTATTCAATCTGCTATCGTTACTATTTTGGTAAAAAAACTAAAAAAAGCAGCCCGAAAGACGGGTATCAAACAATTGGCGATTGCTGGCGGTGTGAGTGCCAACAGCGGTTTGCGGACAGCATTGATTGCTTTGGGTGAAAAGGAAAATTGGGAGGTTTTTATTCCAAAATTTGAATATTGCACCGATAATGCAGCAATGATAGGCGTAATGGCGCATTATAAATACCTGAATGGTGATTTTTGTGGGCAAGAAGTAGCGCCTTATGCGCGGGGATAGGAATATTTTCGCAAAAAAACTGCCCCTATTCCGGCGTATATCCGAATAGGGGCAGTTCAATTTTTAAAAAGACCAAAAAATATCTATTTTGCAAATCCATCGACGATCATAGCATCTACGCCATGTCTTTCGAGATCGCCTTCGTATTTTTGAGCATCGGTGCGATTGCTGCAACGTTTGGCAATTAAGCGCCATAAATCATTCTTATACTTGATTACTTCGGCATCTTGATAGCCCATTTTTACCAATTTTTCCATTTCGGAGCGGGCATTTTCTATTTGACTAAAAGCACCTACAACAACCAAATAACGGCCATTGTTACTTGGTGCGATACTTTGTTTAGCACCTGCTACGGTTCCACCTTTGGCAACTAATTTTTTAGGATCTGACACTACAGTAGTGCCTGTTTTTGGTGTAGTTGGTGCAGGTTTGGTAGTTGAGGTAGTTGGCTTTGTAGCCGCGGCTGTTGTTGGTTTTGTAGCGGTTGCTGGCTTTGCGGCGGTTGGCTCATCTTCGATACCGTTACTGTTTGCAGTGGTTTTGTTACCCGAGGTTTCGCCGACATAAGCACTTCCAGTCGCAGAAGTAGTGGTATCACCTACGCTATTAAGATCTGACATAGATCGTTCCAGTTGTTCGCTATCTTTGCGCAATTCTTCTGCCTTGCGTGCTGATTCTTTGCGTTTCTCGAGCGCGAGATAACCAACAGAAAGTAAGAGTACGCCCAAAAGTGCGTAAAGTAAATAGGTGAAAACATTATTCGATTTCATAAACAAAAGGATTGATTTACAATGTTGAGAAATATGATCTTAGGTTTCATAAAACCGTGAGAATCAAGCGCAAAAGTACAGGATTTATTTACTATGGCGAAAAAAAATAGTATATTTTGTTTTAAAATTTTTAAAAAATGTATCAAAGAATGATAAAACAATAACTTATTACTTTGGGGTAGATTAATTTTTGCTCAGACAAGTATCTTTTAGTGCGAATAGTGGGGCTATTTAAACGAAAAGATAGGAAGTATGAGCGGAAAGGAATCAACCCAAAGTGATAAGTTATTGTTTTATCATTCCTAACCTAGACCAATTGCAGCCAACATACGTCCCGTAATACCATTTTCGTGTCGATAGGAAAAGAAATCCGAGTTGTTCAAAACCGTAGAAAATGGGGAGATTTCGATTTGTTTGGGTGGGATTTCAAAGGCCAATAACTGTGCAGCATTTGCTTTTTTGAGGTCGATCATATATTTGCCGCGTTGATTGTCCCATGTTTTAAATGCAGTATCGAATTGAATGGCCACCTCATCGCCTACTTCAAAAGTACATTCATCAATACACGGCCCTATATAAGCCGCGCAATCATTGCCCATTGTACCGTATAATTGGTGCATGGTCTGCAATGTTTTGGCGACCAATTGGCCTACTGTCCCTTTCCATCCTGCGTGTATGGCTGCAATGACATGGTTTTTGCTGTCGAATACCAAAATAGGTGTGCAATCGGCAATACTTACCCCGATCAACAGACCTTTTTTATCGGTGACAATCGCATCAAAACCTTCGTAATAACCACTTTTATCGGCTACCAATACCTCCGTTCCATGTACTTGCAATGACCGAACGAGTTGCTCCGGCGCAAAGCCCAATTCATGGCAAAAAATACGCCGATTTTCATCGCGTAATGCCGCTTCATCGGGGCCTTTATTGTCCATATTCAGCGATGCAAAAGGATATTGGCTCACACCGCCGTGTCGCGTACTCATACCAGCAGACAAATGCGGGTATGGTTTAAAAATAGTAGGATAAATTATGCTTTGCTTAGGAATGCTCATTGCTTAATAGGCTCGGGCATCGTTATTTTCCATAAAATTGATAAAGGCGCGGTTCACAACGCGATTACCACCGGGAGTAGGGTATTTTCCGGAGAAATACCAATCACCACTATTGTATGGGCAAGCAGCATGCAATCCTTCAAGGGTTTGAAAAATGACTTCTACTTTTGCTTTTATACCATCGGGCGTTACGATTTCGGATACTTTTTGGCTAATGGCCTCGTATTCAAAGAGATCGTATAGCGGAATTACCTCGTTTTTGACCTCTTCTACCGGTAATAATTCCGATGCTTTACAGCGTTCGTAGGTTTCGTTTAAGAGGTGTTCCTGTTTCGTTTCTTTCAGCATCAAAAGCATCGCCTGGAACGCCACAAAATCCTTCATTCTACTCATGTCAATACCATAACAATCGGGGTATCGAATTTGAGGTGCGCTGGAAAGCACTACAATTTTACGCGGATTGAGCCTGGAAGTGATACTCACAATCGATTCGCGGAGGGTGGTACCACGCACGATGGAGTCGTCCAAGAGTACCAATGCATCTACGTCATTTTCGATCAAACCATAGGTAACATCATAGACGTACAATACCATATTGCTGCGCTTATTTTGGTCGGCAATAAAAGTACGCTGCTTTTCGTCCTTATGCACTAGTTTTTCTACTCGAGGATGCACGTTAAGGATTTCCATAATCCGATCTGGATTGAGTTGTCCTTCGGCATTTACTTTTAGTATTTCAGTGCGCTTCCAATCATTTACGGCGTGTTCTAAACCTTCCGCTAAACCATAAAAAGCCGCTTCGGCAGTATTAGGAATATACGAAAAAACGGTATGGTTAATATCGTAATCAACGGCTTTAATGGCTGGAATAGCCAATTGTGCGCCTAGTTGTTTTCTTTCTTTATAAATTTCGCGATCATTACCACGGCTAAAATAAATCCGCTCAAAAGAGCAAGCGGCACGTGGTTTAGGATCGGCATAAGGCAATTCTTCTACAATTCCATTATGCTTAATAATGAGTGCATGTCCTGGTTGTAATTCATGTACATTGGGGAATCGTACATTAAAAACGGTTTGTATGGCAGGGCGTTCGGAGGCGGCCACTACTATTTCGTCGTCCATATACCAATACGCGGGACGAATACCATTAGGGTCGCGCACCATAAAAGCATCGCCGTGGCCGATCATGCCCCCAAATACATAGCCACCATCAAATTTTTTGCAGGAACGCTTCAATAGCCTTTGAATATCGAGGCTATCAAAAATCATATTATTGAGTTCTTGGGTAGTATGTCCGTCGGGTTTGAACCAGGTAAAAAGGCGTTGGACTTCATCATCGAGGAAGTGGCCAATCTTTTCCATAACGGTTACGGTATCACTTTTTTCCTTTGGATATTGGCCAAGTTCGACCAATTCGGCAAAAAGTTCATCTACATTGGTCAGGTTAAAATTACCTGCGAGCAGTAAATTACGAGAAACCCAGTTGTTCTGCCGATGAAAGGGGTGTACCCGTTCGATACTATTATCGCCATGGGTACCATAACGCAGGTGTCCCATCATTACCTCTCCGGTGTAGGCCGCATTTTCTTTAAGCCATTTGGTATCGCCGTATTTATCCAAGGGTACTTGGTTAATACGTCCCCACACCATATTAAATAGATCGTCGAGGTAATTATTGGCATTACTGCGTTTGCGGCTGATATACCGTCTTCCGGGTTCGGAGTCCAGTTTGATGGTCGCAAGACCCGCGCCATCTTGGCCACGGTTGCGCATTTTTTGCATCAACAGTTGCAATTTTTGAATACCGTAGAAGGGAGTACCGTATTTATCGTTGTAGTAATCAAGGGGTTTCCGCAACCTAAGGAGGGTAATTCCACATTCGTGGTGAATAGCATCGCTCATGGCACAAAGGTACGCAATCACATTGATTGCCTGTTATAATAAGGGTGAAGAAACAGCGGGAAAAAATTTACTTGTCCGCTATCTGTCATTTTTTTTTAATTGTATTCCTAAAATCAAATGAAGCGGCAAAAAGAAAAGAGCCATTCTGCTGGTGTGCGGAATGGCTCTTCAAAATGTATTAAAGTGGGATATTATTTATTTTCAGCGATTAAAGTAGCAGCAACTTGTTGTGCTACTGGAGCATTTTTCCAATCTTCTTTTGCTTCTTTCACTGCTGTAGCCGCGTTTACTGTACGAGTAGCAACTGGAGAGAGACCGAGGATTTGGTTGCCTTCAATACCGTTAGTGATATAGTCTTTAGACCAATTTACGCTGTATTCTTTGATCGTTACTTCCAAGTTTTCGTTGATCGTAGCAGTAGCCAACGCAGTTGGGTTAACACCAGCAATCGTACGTGTTTGGATATAGTTACCAGATTTGTCAAAAACTGCAATATTGTATGTTTTGTATTGGCGAGCGAAATTGCGACCAGTGTTAAAAACAACTGCATAGTGTGTTGCTGTTTCCAACATGGCTACTGGCTCTGGATAAACTGGCATACGATTTTCAGTAGCATTGGCTTCGAGGGTAGGTAGGAAAGCGTAATAGTCCCAAGCGAGGCGAGTAGCCTTCGCAACTGGTGTTTTTGCAGCGCGGCTCTCCAATTGGCCTTTAAGTTCTTCTGCACCCAATGTGAAAGGCAATGTAGCCTTTGGGAACTGCTGAAGGAAACCTTGGAAGGTAGTATCTTGTGCTGTAGTAGCAACAGAAACCAAAATTGCAGCGATGAATATAATTACGTTTTTCATAATCGGATAAGTATTTTAAGTGTGGGAGGTAAATTTTTGATTAAAATTAGTGATACTATTATATAACTAAAAACCGTGCCAAACTTTTAAAGTACTACAATCAGACGAAAAAAAACATAAACAATTACACTTTTTAGGGTAGATTTTTAAAAATTATTACATACTCGCCTCAAAGTCCGAAATGATGTCGTCAATATGCTCAATACCTACCGAAACGCGGATCAAACCATCCGTAATTCCATTTTCTTCGCGCACTGCTTTGGGCACGCGCAGGTGAGAGGATGAAGCAGGATGAAGGATTAAAGTATCCACATCACCCAAAGTAGGTGCTAATGCGCAGAACCGAATTTGGTTCATACATTTCAATCCTGCATCAAAACCGCCCTTGAGTTCAAAACTTAACATGCCTCCAAAGCCTTTGGGCATTTGTTTTTGAGCCAATTGATGATCGGGATGGGAGGCCAAGCCGGGGTAGTTAACACGTTCTACGGCAGGATGCTGCTCGAGGTAATGTGCTAAAGCCAAGGCATTGGCGCAATGCCGATCCATCCTAAGCGCTAAGGTTTTGATACCATTATTGGTCAGCCAAGCCTCAAAAGGTGAGCAATTGGTGCCCAATAGTTTCATGGCTTTCCAGATCTGTTCGCGCATGAGGGTACGGTTGCGCGCTACTACAACCCCGGCAATACTATTTCCATGACCATTAATGTATTTGGTGGTAGAATGTATAATAAAATCGACACCAAAGGCGAAGGGTTGCTGTAAATAAGGCGAAGCAAAGGTATTGTCAATAGCGCACCAAGCCCCATATTGGTGTGCAAGTTGCGATAATGCAGCAATATCGACGCAAGAAAGGCTTGGATTGGCGGGGGTTTCGCAATACAGCATTTTGATATTGGGATTGGCCTTTAATGCGCTTTCTACTGCCGATAAATCTTTTAGATGGACAAAATGAGTGGATACACCGATCGGCTCAATCACCGATTTGAGTAATTCCGTAGTGCCTCCATATAAATTGCCTTGTGTTAAAATGGCTTCACCCGATTTTAGCAAGCCTAAAAACAACGTAGCAATAGCGGACATACCAGAGGAAGTCATCAAAGCATCTGCTTCAAAGCCTAGGTTATGCGATTCAAGTAAGGCGATTTTACGCGCAACGGTATCCACCGTTGGATTGGCATAACGGCTATATACATGTCCACTTTCAATGTTGTTGAAAATTTCTATACCTTGATCCATGCTATCAAAAGCAAAGGAAGATGTGGCATAAATAGGCAGGATATGTGGTTTTACGGTACGGTTATCGGGCTGCTCTTTAACGAGCAAGGAGGCTATGTCCATGAATAATATGGGTGATTTGAAGTTTTAAAGGTGCATTATTGTTCCGCAATGCTTACAAGTCCGTTTTGTTTCATCGGCGGAATATTCAGCAATGGCGGTCTTAATTTGGGTGCCGATATCTTTTAAAGCAAAACCCGCTTCGTATATTTTATGGTTACAATTTTCACAAAACCACATCAATTTGTCCACTTCTCCTTCATGGCGATGGCGTTCGAGCACTAAACCGATTGAACCAGCGGGCCGTTGTGGCGAGTGCGGTGTACGTGGCGGCAGTAAAAACATTTCGCCGGCACGGATATCTATCGTTTCAGGCGTACCATTCTCGTGGATAATTTTGACTTGAATATCGCCTTCGAGTTGATAAAAAAGTTCCTCGCCCTCTTCCCAGTGGTAATCTTTACGGCCATTAGGGCCACCTACCACCATGACGATAAAATCGGAATTTTCGACGTAAATTTGTTTATTTGCCACTGGCGGCTGGAGGAGATGACGATTTTCTTCGATCCAGTTTTGGAGGTTGAATGGTCGTAACATAGTTGGTATGTATATTTTTTAATTTTTATTGTTTTCTTCGGCTCGTCGAAGAAAATTCAATGCAAAATTAATGAGTTTTTTGAATTCAGAGCGATCTATTTTTCAATCAACCAGTGTACTTGCCAGTTTTCTTTTCAGATCACTTTTACACCTGCAAACGGTTATGGAATACAGAAATTTGCCTTTCCAAAATATACATTTTTTGTTAGATTGAAATAAGTACACGTTCTGCCAACGATGTATTGCTAAAAATTAGACTGAAACAATTCTATGGAACGTCTTTTTCAAAAAATTGAACTTGGGTATTTTTATTGATGTTTTAAAGCGTACATTTTGGCATAAAAAAAACGCCCAATCGAAAGCGGAAGCGGCGCATCGCAAGGAGGAAGATCGGTCATACGGAAGCGGATAATCACAGCCGAGCATGCAGTAAGTGCGCCTACTGCAACTATGGCAGTACCTGTACCAGCCCAATCGCTCAATACTCCTGTGAGTAAAGCACCGAATAGGTAACCCAAATCACGCCATAATCGAAATATTCCGATGCTCTCGGCGCGTTGGTCGGGGTGCGTATTATCGGCTACTGCGGATAAAAATACAGGATATACCGTGGCTGTTCCCACACCTAAAAGGACGCTGCACATCGCATATTGTGTCAAGGTATTCACCCCTATAAATCCCAAAATACTGATAGATTGTAGCAACATACCAAACACGAGCATTTGTTTTTTTGAAATACTATCCGACCATTTACCCGTAAATATCTGCGTAATACCCCAAATAAATGGGTACAAACCGGCAATAAAGCCGATTTCTGATAAGGTGTAGCCTTGTTGGTGCATCAGTACAGGGAGTAGTCCCCATACCATACCATCGTTGAGGTTATTGACCAATCCCGCTTGTGTGATAGCGGAGAGATTTTTGTTGCGCCAAGTGGTCTCTGCAAATACATGGGTCAATTTGTCCCGACAGGAAACAATCGCCTCTTGTGCTACGTGTTTGCGGGTGTCGCGTACCCAAAATATACTGAGCGCTAATCCAATGAGTGCGATGACCATGCCTGCATAAAACATGATATTTACAGCATTAAAACGCTGTGCCAGCCATGCCGAACCAAATGCCGCCAACGCCACTGCTATGTAACCAGCAAATTCGTTCAAGCCCATCGCCAAGCCGCGCTGGCGCGCTCCGACGAGGTCGATTTTCATCACAACCGTACTCGACCACGCAAATCCTTGGTGGATACCCAGCAACAGATTGGCCGCTATCACCCAGCCCCAAGTAGGTGCATACCAAATCAACAACGGCACAGGAAGGGCTAAAATCCAGCCAAGTATCAATAGGTTTTTGCGGCCTAATCGGTTGGATAACCTGCCTGTCAGGTAATTGGCCGTTGCTTTGGCGGTACCAAATGCCGCAATAAAAGATAGTGCCGCAAATGTGGAGGTAATGCCAAATTTGTCATTGGCCAATAGCGGCAATAACGTGCGCTCTAGCCCAACCATGCCGCCAACAAAGGCATTGACCAATATCAAAAGGGCAAATTGATGGATGTTTTCGCGTAGCCCAAGTTGGGTATCTGTGGATTTTAATGGGTTTATACTACGCTTTGTATCTGTCATTGGTTAACGAAATTGATAATTCACGCCACTCACTTGCGTCAGTAACGTAGCCGGGGCATCCAATATTTTTGCTGCACCGCTGGGCAAGGGCGATACGGGCGAATGTTTGGACAAATATTCCTTTAATACCGGATGCAAAGAATAGGGCTGGTTTTTACCTTCTGTTACATTCGGGATGCGGCAAAGCATCGTTTCCGGGTCGCCATCGCGCTCGCAAGCCGCAACTGTATAGGTACGCGCCGGATCAAGCGGCTGGCCGCCGACTGTCACTTTTTGTACCCTTTTACCCTGTTCCCCAAAAGCATTAAAGGATACTTCCATGCCTCGAAACTTGACCACCCAACCACCAAATCGCTTGGATGCATCTTTGGCAAACACGTTATTCAGTTCTTTTTCCAACCATTTGAGCAGTTCTGCACCCGTTACTTTGGCGGTGCGGACTGTGGCATCTACGGGCAGCATATCAAAAATATAACCTTCTGTGATGGGGATTAATCCGTCGGCATTAGGTGTGCTGCGTGGCGGACAAAAGCGGAATCCATTGGAAAGGACAATATCGGTACCAATTTTCCAAGACAAAGCATCCAAAATAAGCGTATCAATGGTGTTTTCCACCACAAAATAGCGATAAAGTGGTACTTTGCTGTACCCCACTACCTGTTCTATTTCCTTGGTAAATGGTGCTTCTATTTTTGAAATGAGGGCAGATATTTCTTTTTTGGCTTTATATTTCTGCGGATTTACTTCCATCAATTCGTATCGTTCGCCTATTATTTTGCCGTCTTTTATCTGTAAATCCAATCGTCCTACAAATGAGCCAAAAGCACCGGGTTCTACTACTTTAGCATACTTGCCCACAATTGGTTCGCGTACGCGCTCGTGCGTATCGCCACCAAAAATATAATCAACACCGGCGCATTCGGGCATATTGGACAATGCAATTTGCTGCGACAGCCCTAAATGCGACAAAATAATGATAAAATCGCATTGTTCCTGCTCTTTTAGCACATTGACATAATAGGCGAGGTTTTCTTCTGGCTTGGTGTAAATAATACCCTTGGAGTAACTGGGCGATTGGCGCAAAGGCACCAAAGGATCGGTATAACCCAAAAAACCTATTTTTACACCCAATCGCGTCCAGGTATGGTAGGGAGGAAAAACTAATTCACCTTTTTTCCCTTCGCCAGCATCGTGGTACATATTGGCGCAGAGTTTTGGGGCATTAAGGCCGCCGAGTAGGGTTTGCATATTTTTTTTGAAATACACCACTTCCCAGTTACCGGGCAGGTACAGATCGTATCCCATGGCATTGAGTAGGGGAGAAATGGCCTTTCCCGTTGTTTTTACAGAAAGTTCGCTGCCCTGAAACATATCGCCAGTATCAATAACGAAGGTATTTGGGTTGCTTTTTCGTACTTTATCGAATAGGGTAGCAATATGTGCATACCCAGCGGTTTTACGAAATACGGCTTTGTCATTTTCCCAAAATAGTTCATCGTGTGGATGTATTTGGCAATGCACGTCGGTGGTTTGGAGGAGCGTGATTGTGCCATTTAAGGGTGCGTCATCGTTGTGCAATGGTTGGGTTTCGGACATTGCTGTCTGCTCGGTATGCTCCTTCCCGATGGCTGCAAGGGGCGTTAGGCTGGTACCGATACCAGCGAGCATGGTATTGCGGAGGAATTTGCGGCGGTTGGTATGCATAGTTTTATTTTTTTACTATTTTTTATAAAAGGCAACAATAGGGCCAAATGGGCCGTATTTATGTTGTGTTTCTGGAAAAGTATCTTTGTATGGTGCAAAGGGGTGGTCAAAGGGTTTTTTCTCTATTTTGGGCCAATCGGTATCCAAAAAAGGGTGTTTGGGTCTCGGTTGCGAATTTACAAAAGCCGCCAAATCCCATGCTTCTTCATCGGAAAGTTGTGGGTTTTGGTAATTGGCACCAAAGGGCATATTGGCTTTTACATAACCTGCAAAACGCGATAACCGGAACAGCCCAGCCGCTTCGTTGTAACTCTGCGCACCCCAAAGTGGTGGGTATTCACGTGCACCTTCTGGCATGGGTAATCCTTGGCCATCGGTGCCGTGGCAGGACGCACATTTGGCTTGGTAAATACTTTGGCCTTTTGTAGGATCGGCAGCCCGCTCCAAAAAAGGGACTTCTACCAGACCCGATCCTTTGGGCTTTTCGCCTTTGGGTACGCCTGTTCCGAGCCATTTCATATAAGCCACTATGGCTTGCATTTCGTGGCTGGTAGTATCCAATGGTTGCCCGTTGAGGCTGCGTTGGAAACAATCGTTAATACGTTTTGGGATGGTTTCTAGTGCGCCCGATCGAGCGCGCATTTGTGGGTAAGTGCTTTGTACAGCGAAATAGTTGTTGCCAAATGGTGTGCTGCCAGCGTTCAAATGGCAATTTTGGCAATTCATTCCATTAATGCTGCCGGGGCGAACAAGACCGTATTGGCCAAAAAAATCTTGGGTATGTGCCACTAGGTCGCGGCCGTATTCAATCAATTCGGCATCGGCATCGGTGGTAGCCAAAAAAAGATTTGGCGCATTCCATACTTTTGATGGATCAAAAACAGGCCATAATTGCTGGCGTTGAGCGGTCAATTGCTGTTGTTGGAGATGGTAATCGGTGTACATCGCTATAAACCCACCGATACTCATCAGCAGGGTAAATCCTAGTAATAACCGACTTCCCCAACCCAAATACTGGAGTGGCTTGCGGGATTCGGCACGCAAAGCAGGGTTTTCGTTGATCTTTTTGATAAAAAAACGAATACCACTGCTGATAAAAACTAAGCCTATTGCTAAGGTGGCAATCACCAACCATAAAACAGGGTAATAGACGTTATTGCTCATTGTTATAAAAATAGGTTACCTTTGTGGCGTAAAATAAGGTATTAAAAGTAATACCTTGTTTATGCAAATTTTCACTAAAATTATCCTAAAATAATATGTCACTGCTCAAAAAAGATTCAAAATGGTTTAGTATATTCCACCTAAAATGCCCACGCTGCCACGAGGGGGAAATGTTTGAAACGGGGAGTTGGTCTTTTGTAAAGCCCTTTGAAATGCACGAGCGTTGTCCAAAATGCGACCTCAATTACTATCCCGAACCTGGCTATTACTACGGAGCCATGTTTATTTCCTATATTTGGATGGGGTGGTTTTGCCTGATCTTTATGGGAGTGTTCTTTTGGGGATTAGATCTCCCACAAAATACCGCTTGGGCTATGCTCATTGTATTTATCGCTATTAACTTTGTGTATATATTCCGTATTTCTAGGTTGATGTGGATCAATATCAACGTGCGATACAATCCCGATGCCATTGAAAAATATGGGAAAACGGAGGAGTCTGATACGATAAAATAGTACTGCTAATTAATGCGGTAGCCTTTCCCTCGTATAACCATATACCCACGTACCTGCAATAGCACTCAGTAGCGTGACACTTGTGGCTAATGCTCCTGTGCCTATTTGGGCGAAAAGCGGCCCTGGACACGCGCCTGTCATGGCCCAGCCAAAACCAAATATTAAGCCGCCAATGATTTGGCCTTTATTGAAGGTTTTATCTTGGAAAGTAACGGCCTCGCCGTGTATCGTTTTAATCTTGAACTTTTTGATCAAAAAAACCGATAACGCACCAATGGCAACAGCCGTCCCGATAACGCCATACATGTGGAACGATTCTAAACGGAACATTTCCTGAATGCGGAACCAAGAGACAATCTCGGCTTTGACAAAAACGATCCCGAACAAGATACCAACTGCGGCATATTTCAGGTTGTGCCACCAAGGATGGGTGAGTTGGGATTCATTGACACACATGGCGTCCAAAGAACGCACTTCAAAATCTGTGTCTGGTTGTATGGGTTGATGCTGTATAGTGGACATAATATTTTTTAGAGTGCAAGGATGAAAGGTAAAAGCAGGTTGGTCATAATAAAACCACCTACCATAAATGAAATAGTAGCAATGAGCGAAGGCCATTGCAAATTGGATAGCCCCATAATGGCATGTCCGCTGGTACATCCTCCGGCGTAGCGGGTACCAAAACCCACCATAAAACCACCCACGACCATCAGGATAAACCCTCGTAGCGTAATTAGGCTGCTCCAACTAAACAAGTCGCTGGGGACTAAACCATCTATATGTGTGATGCCATTGGCCGCCAGATCGTTGACCAATGCAGGGTGTACCTGTAGCGGTTCTGGGTTTTTGAGCCAAATAGAAGCGATCACGGCACCTGCCAATATGCCGCCTACGAAAAAGAAATTCCAAATCTCTTTTTTCCAATCGTACTTAAAAAAAGAAATATTAGCGGGCAGGCAAATGGCACAAATATGGCGCAGGTTGGAAGAGATTCCAAAACTTTTATTGCCTAAAATAAGTAGCGCGGGTACAATTAGTCCGATCAGGATACCTGCTGCCCACCAAGGCCAAGGTTGAATAATGAATTGCATGTGTTTAGTATTAATATGAATATTTGCAGATTTCGCAATGCAAAGATGCGACGGTATATAAAGATCGGCGTGTGACTTTTATCACAAGTGCCTAATTTTAATATAAAAACACCATTTTTTTAATACTTCTGGATATTTTATAAAACGCAAGGAACAGATCACGTTTACGAAACTTTTTTTTTAGTTTCGTAAACGTAATTTTCCACCATTTCAAAAGTGTATTAAACGTGTTTTTTTAAAATGCCGAGTAGTATGCCATTTTTTAGATTAAAAATGGTCTCGTTGTCCACATCATCATCTGGTGCTGTGCCACCCCAGCCCCCTTTACCTTTGTGTCATTAAACAGCCACAAATTTACCTTAAATAAGCCGCCACAAAAGCCTGTAAATCAGCACCATGTAAGTTTTTGGCCACGACTTTGCCCTTGGCATCAAGGATAAAATTAGCAGGGATGGTAGTGATGCGGAGCGTTTCGAGTAAAGGTGTGGCATCACCGCTGAGGTGTGAGGCATGCGGCCATACTGCCTTGTCCTTGGTAATGGCTGCTTTCCAAGCATTAGGACTGCTATCAATGGAATAGCCCACTATTTGCAATCCGCTATCTTTGTATTGTGTCCAAAGTGGCGATAATACCTCCTTATTTTCGCTACGGCAAGGCATACACCACGAAGCCCATACATCCAAAATGGTAAGTCGGCTACCCAAAAGTACAGTCACATTCAGCGTATCACCCGAGGCCATAGGAAGTAAGGCATTGGGGAATTGGTCACCTATCATAATTGGCAACCGTGCTTTGCTACCAGTTTGGCAAAGTTGCTGTACCCACGGATTTTCAGGATCTGCTGCACCCCATTTTTGGCATTGACCGAATATAAACTCCGGTACACGTTCATAATCACCCGCCGGACTTACCCATCGGATAGCCACGAGCGCTGGCCAAAGCCAAGCACTGGAGTCGGCAAAATCCATCATCGGTTGCCTGTATCTGCCAAGGGCATCTTCGTGTGCCAAGAGTGTGTTTTCGTCCAAATGTGCTGTTGGGTTCAGTAAATCTTGCTCTTTTTGATAGGCTTTGTGCCGTATATCGCGGAGTTGTAATAATTTTAACTGTTCTAGTGACGGTTTTTTTACGTCAAATGTGGCTTGGAAGCGATCCGATTCCGCAGTAATATCGAGATGGTCGCCACTTTGGAGTATCAAAGGCATATAATTGGAAACCAAAGGATTGTCATCCATTAATTGGTTGGTAAAGCGGTTGCCCACTTTCTGAATACATAATTGCACCAATACTTTTTCCTTAATCGCCAAAGTAGGTGAAAAAACAAAGTAGCCATCCTCCGCAATGGCCGCCGAGTCCAGCACCACCCCGCTGTAATTTGTACCAATTTCCATAAAATTGCGAGGCTGCACCATATATACCATCGGTTTCCAAGCCGCCGAACGCTGAATATGTCCACTAATTTGCGGCGGTGTTGGTGCGCTGCATTGGGCGTGTTGTAGCCATAAGAGGATAAAGAGCGAAACGGGTAGTTTTTTTGTGAAAATAGACATATTTCAAGCAGATCTAGTAAGTATAGTTCAAAATAACATTAAAATGAGACATGTTGACTCGATTAATAACATATCTGTCATTGCCATAAGTATTGCCCATACGGCCTTTCCAAACATACAGCACCTGCGCTTGAAGTCCTTTTAGGTTCCCTGCGAAAACATAGCGAGCATCCAAGTTGAATTGCCGAAATGCTGGAAAAGCATATTTGTTAAGGCGTGCATTTTTAACATCGGGCAGGTAAAAATGTCCATAACCAAGCCCAATTTGTATTTTTTTTATCGGTGTTTTCCAGTTTGCCTTTAATGTTGCGGCGTGTACATCGCCACTTCCTTCTATGCGTTCGCGGGGCATAAAGGTATAAAATGATTCACGTCCCCATTCGCGTGGTGTGAGGAAACGTCCATCATCAGTAATTCGGGTATAGGCGGCAAGTACCTGCCATGCGCTTTTTTCCCAACCCATTTGCGTACTGATGCCATTGGAAGAACCGCCTTTTGCAAAATAAGTTTTGGTCGCATCATCATTACCTCCAGAGGCCAAAGCATTCTGGTGGACAGCCTGAAACCCAAATAGTATTTTATGGCCATTTGCAAGTGGATAAGTATAATCTGCCTGAGCAAATACAGTATTAAAGATCTGCTCCACGTACTGCTCCCAAAACTGTATTTTTAGGTTTCGACCAATCTTTTGTTGGAGTCCGAGCAGACCAATCCCCTTACTTTTTAATTGCTCAGAGTAGCCACTGACAGTACCATCGGGATTAAGTCCACGCGGATAAAGCCCAATGGATTCACCCACACGATACCACCGGACTGTGCTGCGCGGTGAAACGCGCCAAATCCAACCTCCTTCTATTTTCATATTTACTTTCGGATTATACTCTGCCCAAATACCTCCAATGGCGGTGGGACGCATACGGCCATCCTGAAAGTTAATAAAAGGCGTTTGGATACCTTGCTGTCCAAGTGTTACCCGCCATTTTGGGCGTTCGTAGCGCAGCCAAAACGCCTCCATTCGGTCGAGATCTTTGCGATTATTGGGCTTTTCTACATCAAAAAGCCCAATTTCATAGCGGTTACTGGCACCGGTGAGGCTGTCTTTGGCACCTAGATCAGAAGATGTAAGGTTATAGTTAAATACACCGGCTATCCCGAAACTAAACCTGTGAAACGAAGCCGTTTGGAAGGATAGTCCACCACCTGCGGCCAGCGCATAATAATCAGTTAGTTGTCGCGCATTATCGGTTGTCATAAAAAAGGTGCGGAAATGTCCTTCAAAATGGCCATTTTTAAAAGCATTGTATAAGGTTTTTGTTGTGTGGTTTTGTTTCAACGTATCATTATGGGCAACCGTTTGTTGTCCCTCAATACTCCCAATATTGATCTGGCATAATAGGAATATTATAATTAGATTTTTCATGTGTATTCAATATAGAAATGAGAATTAAATAAAGGTACAGATTTGGGGAGACGATTTTGTCACTATTAAGGCATGAAGAGGGCGTTTAGTGGTGCTAAACAACCGATGAATAACGAAAAGAGGGGCAAAATAAGGCCGCCAAAT
>JBEAVK010000219.1:0-5257 GCA_041160955.1 Bacteroidota bacterium | reverse complement strand
CAAACGTTATCCCATAGTAAAACAAATACATGATAAATATGAAAAGAAGTATCCTCACAGCACTTTTGGCACTCTTTCTCGTTGACTTTGCGAGTGCCCAAAACTTCATTCGCTTAACTGATGCAAGCGGAATAACACCGACAATAGAAGAAATAAATAGTATTGAAACCGCTTCCCAGCAAGCGATTGATATTTTACCAGCCGCTGACCGACCGCTTTTTAAAGTATATGATGTTGGCTTTTACATTCACAATGTTGTAATGATTGGAGGTATTCTGCCTATTTGGGAACAAATCAAAACCGATGTTGAAAACCTCCCATCAAGTGAGTATTACCTTATATTTGGCAGGGAGAGCAGCGATGAGGGATTAAACACAAAAATCCGGGTAAAACTCAAATTGCCAACTTCTTCGGCTTACAGTTGCCTTACGGAGGAAGAAAGAAGTAATTTAGAGCGG
Organism: Bacteroidota bacterium; assembly: GCA_041160955.1. GTDB lineage: Bacteria > Bacteroidota > Bacteroidia > Chitinophagales > Saprospiraceae > M3007. The sequence continues at coordinate 4,799 of JBEAVK010000219.1, read as the reverse complement.
TACATTGAGCAGGTTGCTAATGATAATCTGAACTTTCGATATGCTCAAGCAGAAGTTGCGGCACTTGATCTTTTGAAAGACTACTTTTATAAGATTATAGTCTGCAATTGCTCCAACGTAGGAGCCAATTGCTCGCAATTTTCGAGATTTTCACTCTTAGATATTCAACTTCGTGGATTGGGCTTTCGGAAAAAAGAAATCAAACTCGGAAGTGCTTCCACATGGAGCAGCGGAACTCAGGGGATTTTTGATTTTGCGGGAAAAAAGGTAATAATTGATGGGACTCAATATGATATAGCGGATCAAGTTTCAGAAGGCAAAGCATTAATTGAAGCAAGTGCCCAAGTATTGCCTGACACTACTATCAGTACTTCAATATCTGGAAAGGTTTATATTCTTGACAATGAAAGTTTCAATAACGGAGAGTGGGAGGCGGCAAAGGCAGAAGCTTCATCAAATGATTATGTCGAATATTGGGTAATTTTGACCAATAATAGTGGTAAATCATTTTTGTACTCAAAATTCACAATTGGCGAAATTATTCCAGTTGCCACTAAAAGCAGCGATGGTCAAAATCGTGTTGCGACAACGATTAGCCCATGGGGATTGGCACTTAAAGCACTTGGAAATGCTGCGGTTGATGCATGCATGCAATGTGTTGTGGTTAGACTTACCGATGAGAGTGCGGACACATGGACGAAATCATGGGACAAAATTAGTTATTATGGTGCTTTATGGGAAGGAATCAGTTCTCTAATACCGTGGAAGAGGGATTTAACACAGACATTAGTCCGCACTGCATTATCCGCATTTGTAGTCGTATTAGATAAAGCCATAAATGATTCTAATTATTCTGTTCAGCAAGGAGTGACAGATTTTTCAATTGGATTTGCAGCATCTGGATTAACCCAGCTGATTGCACCGAAAATAGGGCAATATGGCTCAAAAATTTTCTTGAATGGTTTAAGTCGCTTAGATAAGGCTACAAATAATGTGACTTTTAATAAAATAATCAAGGTCGTTTGGAATTATTTTGCGAAAAATATTGCAGCAGCGACCCCACTTTCTAATCTGTTGACATATTATAGCCACATGATAGGAAACACAGGGCTTAAACATGTCTTTAGAGGTGAAATTAAGGCAGGTGCTGCTCTTGGCGTTCATCATATTGCAGCAATTAGAGATGGCTCTGCAAGAATAATTCCGGGATCAATAAAAAAGTTAGGCAAAGGGTTTTATGAAGCATCTGTCGAAGTCTTAGATGCCAATGGTAGTTGGATATTAAAACAAGGAAAATCTACTTTTTTCCCAGACGATTGGCCTGAAAGTAAAATACTTCAAGAGATTTCAGATATAATTGGAAATGGAACAGCCAAAATAATATCTCAAAACTCAAATAGTGTTAGATATGAAGGCTTGCTTTCAAATGGAGTCAAAGTAATTTTTACAAGATGGCCTTCATACAACAATAATATCCTAACCTCATTTCCTGAAATTTAAAATATCTCATGGAAGCAAAATTATTATATCAGTTTAATATTCAATTTATTAAAAAAAATAACGAATGGTCAAAGGATGTATATTGCGTTACTTATTCAGATAAACATAACATGTATTTATACAGTTTAGTCGGATCAGTTATTAGTTATTTTCAGGTTAATTCTGTAAACGAATTAAAAAAACATATAAAAAATTTAGAAATTTTAAAAATTAACCAAGAATCTAATTATTTAATAACAGATGAAGGTACCGCAGGCTTGCTTTTCGAAGGCGAAAAGGTTAAGATATTAGATTTAATCCATACAGAGAATGGAATTATTGATGGGATGCAAGGTCCCGTTAGTTATGATATCAGTACGCCAATCGAATACCAGTTTATAGATAGAACCTTTGTCCTTAAATTACTTTCAGAATGGTGTATATTCTTATCAGAACAAGAGAATATGATGTTAGTCCCCAAATCACATATAAGGGCAGAGTTTTTATAAAAGCGGATTCAACCTAAAAAAATACCTATAAAAATGGGATAACTTTGCATGGCTGCCAACCGCTTCCTAAGCGTCGCGGTACGAGCAGCCATGCCCACCGTTATCTCTAATCATAAACCATAAAAATATATATCAAAAATGGAGAAACGGAATCAAAAAACTCTAATCATTATCCTGCTTTTGGGCTTAAATGCTGCATTTTTAGCCCAACTTAACGCTCAAAGTTGCTACGTCCGACTTTTTGACGCTTCTGGTATTGAGCCGACCCAATATCAACTAACCGCGTTAGAAACTGCGGCCTGCCGCCTTCGGGACAGTTTACCGACTGCTTTTCAAAATTCCTTCAAAGTCTATGATTTTGGCTTTTACCTGCAAAATGAAAATATGGTTGGTGGATACCCAGAAATGTTTCAGACTGCGATTACACAAGTAGAAACCCAGAGTCAATATTACCTACTTTTCGGAAAGCAGACGGATAAAACTGGTATCTATACGAAATTTTGGTATGCCCTAAAGATGCCGACTACCGCACAGTTTTCCTGTATGATTGATTTGCAACGGGAAGTTTACAAAAAAAGAGTTGAGACGAAAACTAATAAAAAATATGCTGAAAATCAAAATGCCTACTTTAAGTATCACGAGGCTGAAATATCAGGAATTGAGGAACTTATAAAAATTATCAATGAGATAAAGGACTGCTGTGTCGCAAATCGAAATGGGGTAGCAGAAAGGTCAGCGGGCTGCGATGGGTGTAGCGATGAATTATTGGCGGAGTATTTTAAACTGCAAAACTTTCAGGAAAAATCGGTTTCTACCGACTTGGGAACCTTGTCAGATATCCAAACATCTAACCTTAAAGAAATTACAAATGTCAGGATAAGAACCGGAATAGGCAGCAAGTTGGTGAGTGACCTTTTAGCAGAATACGTGACTGCGATCAGTACGAATATAGGGCTGAAGGTGTTAGTCACATCCAGCAGTAGTGTATGTGAAATGTCCGTAGAAAATTTAACACCATTCCTTAAGCAATCAGAGTTTTCCTGCTGGATTAATTTTAAAAACAGTACATCCGTATCTTCGGGTATGTCGGTCAAATTGGAATGGAATGTGGATAAGAAATTAGTGGTACAAAATCAGGAACAGGCAAATGGTATTTTAAATACCCTTTACTGCCAAATTTACAGTCTTTTAAAAGTAGAGGGCTATAATTGTATTGGCGAGTTTGGAGACAATATCGAGTATAATTTATTTAACATATCGACTAACCCAAATGCAAAAGACATTTCATGGTTCATAGAGGAATTGAGGAAAGAAGAAGACAGAGCATTGCCATTAGCCGACAGAACGAATACTAAGTTGATGATCACAAAAATGAGAAAAATATTTTATAACACTCCAGGATGGGACAACTATCTTATTCCGGGTGCCGCAAACATCAGTTCTCCTTATAATGTTGTGAAAGTAACTTATCCAGGATATCCGAAATTTTGGTCGTCAGGTATTATGCTTGCAGGCGACCATGCTGGGGATACAGAGACTGGCTTTTTCTTTACGGATATTGAACACAGGCCAATTGACAATACTAATACTACTCCTGCTATCTACTGGAATAATAGTCAGGAGATAAAACTGAATTGTTGTCCCGATAATGTTATGGTGGATATAGGGCATGTTTTAGCAGGTTTAGATGCTATGCTCCATGAACAACAGGTTGACCCTCCGTTTGGCCTTTTTATAATTAGCACTAATGTAACAGCCGTTACTTGGATAGGTGATCTCGGCAGTGCTATTGCTGAAACTCAGTACGAAAGTGATCAGTCACATAATTTATATGGTGTAGCTATCACTCCCGAAAAGGAACAAGCAGTTGTGGACAGACTTGCACCGCCGGCAGATTTATTGGGTAACATAGATGCTTACGTAATAGCAGCGAAGTATCCTGCCATTTACAGTGGTGGTCAAAGACTTTCAGATATTTTGCAGGATTATTATATAGGAGCAGGCCAGGTACATCAAAGTCGTAGGTTTCATATCTATGCAGAGCAACTTGGGTTGGGTTGGGACGGAGCGGAATTCAGCAACTTGCCTCAAAAAATGCCTACTTATATTGACGATGTACAAAATGCTGCTGCACTTTTTGTACTAATTGGTGCCAAAAATATTGAAGGGAATGCAGTGGAAATTGGAATAAACTTAACAAATGCCACTTCTACAGCTATTGCACTTACTCTCAATGGCTCTGCCAAAACTCATCTTATTAAATATTTTGAAATAATAAAATCCCTCATCAGTCAAGAAAATTAGCCATGTCATTAATTTCTAAAATCGTTAAGTATTTGTACCTTTCATTAATATTAACATGTTGGTTAATGCTTGGATGGGATGTTATTTCCCTTAAGACTTTTAGATTTGATTCACGTAGTCTAGTTGATTTGATAGTGTATTTGGGTTTTATCATTTTTACAATTAGTAGATTTTTTAGATCTTTTGACTTGGGTGACAGTATTATAATTGATTTTTTAACTACAGTACTGTTTTTATTTATGTGGATTGTGGCTGTCATGATCTTCTTATAGCATCTTTATACTGTCTCGTATTTCGATAGGCTGATAGCAAAAGAATGAATTAGCGTGTGCTAAACAAAGCAAAAAGTATAAAAAATACAGCGAGGCATTGAATTGTAAGGCTTTTCTTAAATGTCAACCTTTTTTAGGCCTGGTCACAATCCTGAACTATCAAATAAAAAAGAGATAACTATGCATGGTTGTCAACCGCTTCCTAAGCGTCGCGGCTGACAACCATGCCCACGTT
>JBEAVK010000200.1:0-3220 GCA_041160955.1 Bacteroidota bacterium | reverse complement strand
CTCTGCTTGTCAAACTTTTTGACGAGGATTTGCAAACGCAAGTCAGGAAAATAGAAACGCAAATTGCCATTGCACGCACCACCGAGCAACGCCTCAAAAGCCTCCTCAATGTGCAAGGTACGAGCCAGCAGGAATATGACTTGGCGACGCTTCAAACCCGTAATCTGGAAGCAGAAATCGAACTGTTGAAGGTGAAAATCCGTCAAACGGAGATTCGTGCGCCTTTTAGTGGCACTATCGGTTTGCGACAAATAAGCCCAGGTGCCTATATCACACCCGCCACCGCAGTAGCAACGATCCGCGATGACCATAAATTAAGACTTGATTTTTCTGTTCCTGAAAAATACGGCGCATTGATCCGCAATGGGCAATCCGTCAAATTTCATGTGGATGGCAGCCAGCGCAATTACACCGCCACTGTTACTGCCAGCGAACAAAGTGTGGCCGCCGATACCCGCGATCTGCACCTGCGTGCCATCGTAAATGAACAAAGTGCCGAACTTGTACCGGGTCGTTTTGCAGAAGTGGATCTGTCGCTCACCACCCAGCCCAAAGCCATTATGATACCCACAGAATGCGTTATTCCGCAAGCAAGGGATAAAAAAGTAGTGGTTTATCGGAGCGGGAAAGCAAAATTTACGACCGTGACCACAGGAGTACGACAGTCGGGAAAAGTAGAAATCCTGAGTGGCTTAACGGTGGGCGATACTGTGGTGACTTCTGGTATGTTGTTCCTAAAACCGGATACGGAATTTAGGTTTACAAAGGTGGAGTGATTACCGAACTAAAAATGCTTTTACTGCCGAACTAATGCCCATGTCTGCGCGTAACCAATACATACCTGCTGGCCAATCGGCAATGTCCACCATTACTGTTGAGCCTAGCACAGCATTGTCGCGTATTTTTTGCCCTAAGGCATTGAAAATTTCAATATTTTGGATGCGTAATAGATCAAAATCGGTACTACTAGGGTCAATTTGAACTGTAATTGTCCCATTTGCAGGCACAGGCGCAATTTGTATCGCTGCCGAAGGAGCATCAATACAGTTACTAATATCAACACAAAACGGCGTAGTTACGATATTCCGATTGCCACAAATATCTTCAATACTGAGTTCAATTGTTCCACAAGGCGGGCCACTGGACGCTACAAAAAAATGGTAAACATAAGTGCTGTCCCAAGATGTAATATAGGGCGATTTGCTCCATTGAATGGTGTTGGTTGGGTAGCTTATGCTTTTATTGATCGAAATTTGATGATAACCCGGACATAAGGTATAACTACCCGGTCGCCAAGGTACACCATCGACCAATACAGTAAGTGGGTCAAGTTTGCCAATCCAAAAATCAGAGTGAGCTTTACCACTTAAATAACAAGTATCAGGGCTTGTTATGGAAAAAACAATACGGCATTTTGTTAAACTACTATCATTGATAAATTTTGCTATGTCACCTACGCCAGAACGAGGTATAATATGTCCCAGATAGGATGAATCATAAGGTGTAACTTCCCAAGTAATGGGAAAAGTGCTTGTTGTAGTGTCAAATAAGTAGTTATGGAAAAGATAAGCACGAGCAGTATCGCAATGTACGTAAAACTTGTTGGATTCACTGTATTTTGCGTTATTAGAAAAAAATAATCTAGGTGCACGTGTAGCAAGAGTGATATGTTTTTCTACGGTAACAGGGGAAAGACCATACTTATTGAATGTGAACAATGCTTTTACAGTACCACTTGAATATCCATCGGGCTGTATTTCTGCAATACCATTAAATTGTCCAGGATCCAAGCGTTGCCAATTGGGCGGGAATGTCCACTCTACGTTATAATCTTCATCATTTAAGCCATTATACGTTTCAAAACGGGTATTGAGGAAAATAGGCCGAGGGTAGCCGCAGTAAGTTGTATCATGAGAAATAATAATAGGCGTAGGTGTGGTCCGGATAATATGTAGTTCGGCGGCTTCTGATGGTAAAGTTGGCGATGGACATCCTGAACTGGCTCGGGCGGTAATTAAGCCTCCATTAAATGGATCTGTACGCAGTGTAACTTCTTGCTCATCTTCGGTATAAGTACGGTGCCATTTATCAGGATAAGTCCACACATATTTTGGTACAGGTGTAGAATCAAGTTCTGCTGTGCCGCGCATAGGGAAATAGGCTGTTGCTACCTGATACTGAAATTTTTCCCAAAGCCCAAATTCTATAGATGTAGTACCAGTTATGCCACTCGGTGCTTTGGCCAATACTAGCGATTTAGTAGGTATATTCCATACTACGCTATCCAATAAACTACTATTACTACAGTTTGCTTTTTTTCGAGCAATGATCTTGCCGGGCAGCCCATTATCTAACCATGTTGCCCCAAACTCGCCAGATGTAGCGATATAGGGGTATGCTGGCGTACCATTCACCACCTCGAAAGTGTAACAAGGGGCATCAGCGGAGGGGTTAATCGCATAGTTAATAGGACTATTGGGGCATACGGCAGATACCGTAGGATCGGGTTGAAGCGATAATGGCGATTGACAACAAATAAAGGGTATGAAAACGGCAATAAAGATGACCGTAGTAATTGTTCTTTTTAGCATAATTGAATTGTTTGGTGCAAAAGTATAATAATTTATGAATGGTATAGCGCGTGTTCATAAACTCTATTTAAACAGGAACGTTTCAAACCAATTTTTTCACTAATTTTGCCCCGAAAAAATTACAAATAACTAAAAATAAATTTATTACCCACTTATTTACGACCATGACCACAGGGGTACGACAGTCGGGAAAAGTAGAAATCCTGAGTGGTTTAACGGTGGGCGATACTGTGGTGACCTCTGGTATGTTATTCCTAAAACCGGATACGGAATTCCGGTTTACAAAGGTGGAATAATTACCGAACTAAGAACGACTTTACTGCTGAACTGATACCCATGTCTGCGTGACTCGAATCACGCAGACACTACACTTTATAAATATCACCTTTGTCTAAGTCTAAAACGGAATCCCCCATTAAAATAAATACTACTTCCTTTACTGGTTTTATTGATATTCATTACCACAGTAGAGGGTGGACGGACATAAGTAGCATTTACTCTACCTATCGTATTTAGACCCAGATTATAACCTCCTCCAAAATAAAAAGATATATATTTAGAAAACTGATAACTCAATTGTGTACGCGCCTCCAGAAGAAAAAATACTTTATGCACATTGTATTCTATTC
>JBEAVK010000395.1:0-13036 GCA_041160955.1 Bacteroidota bacterium | reverse complement strand
GGTAAATGAGGGTAAAGTTTTGATAAATTAATATTTTGATGGTATCTTTGCTCAAGATATGACATAATCCCAATAGCGTATTTACTATATTTGCTAACTATAGTTTGTGATTTTTATTACTATAAAATCAGAAACTAGTACTAAACTTTAACTTAGAACCAAACCGATAAGCATAATTACAACTTATATAAAAAAAAATATGCCATACGAATCAGTAGATAAACTACAAAAAGTATTAGCTGACGAAGTATTTAATCATACCAAAGACCCTAAAAAAGCATCTGGTAGAGCATTAGGGACTTTGGTAGAAATTATAACCTATTATCTATTAAAAACTTGGGGTCTAAATAATCAAATTTCAATTGAACGTGGGCTTGCAGAATATGGCAACCCCAATATCACGCATAATGTAGAGTATTCCCTACACCCAATTGTTCGTAGTTCGTTCTTAACCATTGACAAATCCGATAAGTCAATAACTTCAAATATTATTCTAAAAGCACTAACAGCCATAGACTTTGATTTGACTGGTTTTGAAAGAAAGAATAATCATCTTTTAAGTAATAATATTCTTCGCAATGCGTGCACAATAGCAACTTCAATTAATTCATTTCTACTCTGTAGCATTAAAAATGATACTGGATCGCATTTAGAATTGCATATTTATGAACAAAGCAGAAAACCATACGCAATGTTTGAGTGTAAACGTGTTGGTGTAGAGGAAGGAATGACAAAAGGTCCACAAACTATCGAGAAAGCCAAACAAGGTGCTTACGTAGCAAGAATGGCATCTTCATTGCAAAAAATTCGTTCTGAAACAGGCGAAATGCAAGGGGTTATTTATAAGAGTGACGGTACTTATTTGATAAAGCCTTACATTAATCTCATGGAAGATATAATTTACTCGTCCGACAAAGAATTATTACGCAAATTTATTTTGACCATTGGTGTAGTCAGTAATCATGGAAACTGGATTAAAAAAGCGTAAATGGAGAACTGAGTTTTAGTAAAGAGAATTTTCAAAAGGAGTTAATGGTTTTGGCTCAATCCTACGACTGGCTTTTATTTTTGACAGACCACGGCCTATCTGAATTTATAGACAAACTTCTGTTAAATCCCATACCTGAATTTCAATTTTTGAGAGATACTTTTTTGACAAGTTACACGGAAGGGAAAAAGAAAAACCAATTCACAAAAGTTCAAATGAATATAGACGCCGACAGAATTTTGCTTGATTATTTCAACAAAAATATTTCAGAAGTTGAATGTTGGTTTAATGTCATTTCCCCAAACCTAAAAAATTTGACAACCCTAAAAGAAGAACTTGAGGAACTTAAAAATAAAAACTGGAAAACAATTTTAATATGAGCGCAGGTAGAACAATAAACACCTCAAGTCAAAGTTGGGGAACACCACTTAAATACGTGAATGCGGTTAAAGAAGTGTTTGGCGGCCAAATTGATTTAGACCCATGTTCAAATGAGTTCTCGATTGTCAATGCTAAAACTGAATATCGCCTACCTCAGTTTGACGGATTGAAAGAAACTTGGAATTTTCAGACAATATATGTCAATCCTCCTTATGGTATTGACAAAGAACGTCAAACAACAATAAAAAATTGGTTAGCAAACTGTGCTAATGCATACGAAGCATACAATTCAGAAGTTTTAGCATTAGTTCCGATAGCTGCCAATACTTCACATTGGAAAAAATATGTTTTTACAAAAGCGAAATCTATTTGTTTTTTGTATGATACAAGGCTTCGCTTTTTAGAAAATGGTCAAGATATAGGAAAGGGAGCGCCAATGGCATGTGCTATGATTTACTGGGGTAACAATCCTCTAAAATTCTATGAAGTATTTATAGAGCATGGTGCTGTTGTTGACATCTCAAATTTAATTGGTGAAAAAATTGGAGCCGATCGAAAAAAACTGGTTCTATTTCAGTAGTAAGAGTAAACGAATCATCTTTTAATGCTAATACTCTATCCATGAATAACAAATTCATATCTCATATTCAAAAGCACGTTGTTGAGCCTTACAAATAAAACAGCCAATGTCGATCCAACCATTCAAATTAGAGCGGTTTTATACCATAATGTTCGTCATTGCGATCGCAACTCTTTTTGCTTTCGTTCAAAAAAAACAAAAAACCGACGACCGATTCATCAGTTATATCGTGGATTCGCAAAAGCAGGATCTAAAACTGTATTGGAAAAACGACCAACAAGAAACCTTTAAAAATATAGAGCAATTAAAAAATTGGCTCGAAAAAAACCATAAAACATTGGTATTCGCCACAAATGGAGGTATGTACAAAGCAGACAATATACCTCAAGGGCTTTTTATTGAAGATCAAAAAACGATAACGCCACTCGATACGACAAGCGGAAAAGGCAATTTTTATTTGAAACCCAATGGTGTTTTTTACCTTACTACCGATAATATGCCATTTGTGTGTACTACAACTGATTTCGCACACCATGAAAATATCAAATATGCTACCCAATCGGGCCCAATGTTGGTGATAGATGGAAAAATACATCCTGCATTTAAAGAAGGATCAAAAAATCTAAATATTCGAAATGGTGTAGGAATTTTGCCCAACCAAAAAATCATTTTCGCTATGTCGAAAAAGGAAATCAACTTCTACGATTTTGCAAAACACTTCCAACGTTTAGGTTGTACCAATGCATTATACCTTGATGGCTTTGTGTCACGCACCTATTTACCCGAACAAAATTGGATACAAACTGATGGCGATTTTGGCGTTATCATTGGCGTAACTAAGTAGCAAAACTAATCTGGAGCACTAACTTAGAAGCCACGGCATATTTTTATCGGGTTTTAGGTGTTAATTTAGTACAAAAAATACACTTTATTATGGTGCTGTCGTTTGGGTAATCTATTCCATCAAAAACGACCCCATCATGCGGTATTACTATTTTTTTTGCTTGCTCTTATTACAATCTAACCTAACTGCTCAAGTACTCAATTTTAAAGACGCTTTAGCAGAAGGCAAGGTACTTATCACCGTAAAAAGCCAGGGAGGACATACGGGAAAATGTATTTCAGTCCATTTTGAACGCTTAACAGATAAGCCGATTCGGATAAAAATTCCGGCAGGTCATATTTTTGAATGCGCTGATTCTGCCTATCAAAATATTATCACCGTTAAAAGTGAAGAATTTACCCTGAACAACAAAAAGCAATTCATCAAATTAGAAGGATTGTGTTGTGAGGCCAATAATGGAAGTCCGTTCCAAAATGCCGTATATCATATCGGGCAATTGGCAACAGGTAATCTGCTCAAAATGGCTGAATTTATTGCAGAAAAACAACTCTGGACGGTGGGCGATGCCCAAACGGCGATCTGGTGTATCACCGATAGCATCCAACCAGCGGGTATTGCCCATCCAGCCTTGCAAAGTATGGCGTGCCAATTGCTGGGTGTAGCGATTCCAGAATATAAAATGAAATACGCGACTTCGGCGGGGGCAGGTACAGCAACGAGGGCTTCGGCAGGTCGTAGGGCAGCACCTCCCCCTGTTATCGAGAAAACACCACTCTCCGTAGAAGGTGAATTTGACTACTATACCAAAGAAGATACGGAAATAAGTGTTTTGGTGAAAAATGAAGCAGGAGAAACTGTGAAAACGATATTTGACCATCAAAAACAATCCATGGGACTGGCTAAATATTCTTTTTATTTTAAGACATCTAAGTTGCCCGCAGGTAATTATGAGGTCATTTTATACGCAAATGATGTAGCGAAGAAAAAAATTAAAGTAAAATACTAATTTTTTTTGAAAAATACTTGCAGGAATAAAAAAAGGTCTTACCTTTGCGTCCGCTTTTAGAAAGTACATGGAACTTTAAGTAGTTAATGTAGGTTTTAGTAGCGGTTTATATCCGGTTTTCGGGGCGTAGCGCAGTCCGGTAGCGTACCTGCTTTGGGAGCAGGGGGTCCCAGGTTCGAATCCTGGTGCCCCGACAAAGAGAGTCAGTTAGCAATAACTGGCTCTTTTTTTATGCCATTTTTTGGTGTAAATATTAGGTGATGATACCTATTTTGTAAGAAAACTAACTAAAGAAAAACACGAATTTGTTGAATCAAAATAATTATCCTAAGTTTGTGCTGTTTTTTAAAAATAACGTCTAAATGATACAGCGCGAACAAAACAGTTTATTGAACAAACGGTATCATTTTGTGTTGTTTTTATCTACTTTAAACCTAAACTAAAATTTTAAATTTATGAATGCTCCAATGTATATGACCCCCGAACAGGTCAGAATTGAACAAGCCAGTTTTATCTCTAAGGTATATGGATGGATGAGTTTTGCACTGGCACTAACGGGTTTGACCGCAGTGCTTATTGCTAAGACTCCCGCCTTGACCCAATTTTTTTTAGGCAATAAAATTCTATTTTACGGCTTAATTCTTGGCCAATTAGGACTTGTTGCGTGGCTTTCTTTAGCAATACAAAAAATGTCGGCCACCATGGCCACTTCTGTATTTTTGGGTTATTCGGTGCTGAATGGTATTACCATGGCCTCTATATTCGTGATTTACACCGCATCATCTATTGCCTCTACGTTTTTTATCACTGCAGGCACTTTTGCGGCGATGAGCGTATATGGTTATACCACGAAACGCGATTTGACGTCAATGGGTAACTTACTGATGATGGGTTTGATCGGTGTGATCATCGCCTCTATCGTCAATATTTTTATGCAAAGTTCTATGTTGTATTGGATTACAACGTATGCAGGTGTACTGATTTTTGTGGGCTTGATCGCTTATGATACACAGAAAATTAAGGAAATGAATATCATAGGTAATGAAGGTACCGACGAAGACAGAAAAGAAGCCATTTTGGGAGCGCTTTCGCTTTATCTGGACTTTATTAACTTGTTTTTGTACTTTTTGCGGATTTTTGGCAATAGAAATTAGTCTATTCTAATCTTATAAATGAAATGGGCAATAACGATGTAATTGAATTTACATTGTTATTGCCCATTTTTATTGATAATTACTTGTGTCCATGTACTTATATCCCATATCCTTGCTTCAGCACTTATCAAATTTTTATGAATAATACAACCAACAAAATCATTGATGCTTTACTTGGACTTGCCATTGGCGATAGTCTTGGCGTACCCGTAGAGTTTAAAAGTAGGGAGACACTTGACCAAAACCCCGTTAAAGGCATGCTTGAATTTGGCACACACCATCAGTTGGCAGGGACATGGTCAGATGATAGTGCTATGGCTTTTTGTTTGGCCGAATCCCTATGTGATGGCTATAATTTAAACCAAATTGGCCAATATTTTGTGCTTTGGTATGATAGCGGCTTTTGGTCTGCTAGAGGAGAAGTATTTGATGTGGGTATCTCCACCGCTCAAGCCCTCAATCAATTCAAAAGACTCAAAGATCCTTTAATTTCTGGTAATTTTGGAGAAGATAGTAATGGGAATGGCTCACTAATGCGAATTTTACCACTTCTATTCTATCTGCGGGATAAAGAAATTAGTGAACGATTTGAAACAATATCAGCTGTATCTGCTATAACTCATGGCCATATTAGATCTATTATTGCCTGTTTCATTTATATCGAATTTGCGCTAGAATTGTTGAACGGTGCAGAAAAGGTACAAGCCTATAAAAACATGCAAATAACCATAAATAGTTTCCTAAAACAATTCAAAATATGTGATGAAGTAGAGTTAAACCGCTTTCATCGCATTTTAGAAAATGCTTACGGAGACTATGAAATAAGACCCATTCTTGATTACAAGGAAGCAGAAATCAGTTCACGCGGATATGTAATCGACACTTTAGAAGCCAGTATTTGGTGCTTTCTGAAATTCGATAATTTCTCGGATTCAGTACTTAAAGCCGTTAATTTAGGTGGTGATACCGATACGACAGGTTGCGTAACAGGCGGCTTGGCGGGGCTTTATTATGGAAGTTCAAGCATTCCTACCGCATGGTTAAATGTATTGGCTAAAAAAGACAATATTATTGATTTGGGAAAAAGGCTGAACGATAAGTATCCTAAATCCGCTTAGCATAAAACAAACCACAAGCACTGTGGCCAGTATTACCCATATTGCCCGATAAGGTTTGGTAACCCGCCTTTTTGTATAGTTTATTCGCCTCTTCCATTTGGGCAATGGTTTCGAGGTAAACGGTGGTAAATCCTCGCTTTACGGCCTCTTGTTCCAACTGCTCCATAATGGCTCGCCCTTGTCCTTTTCCACGTGCTTCGGGGAGGAAATACATTTTTTTGAGTTCGCAAGTATCCGCGTTGCCACCTTTTAGGGGCGCAATACCACCACAACCTTGTACTTGACCATCGGATACAAGTACAAGGTAAATAGCGCGTGGGTCTTGGTATGCCTCAAACATGTGATCTACTTCCGGGTCTTGGATAGAAAACCCGTCCCCTACGGCTCCGTATTCGGTCATTACAGTGCGAATAATGTGGGCAACCTGACTATTATCTGTTTGCTCAATCGGGCGTAGTTGAAAGGACATATCGTATTATTTTACTGTTTTTTCGTTGTCTAGCAAATTGTTATCCAAAAGCCCTTTCTTTCGAGCAGTTTCGGCATAACCATGTAATTGAACCGTCTTCTTGCTCTTTTTGCTCATCCTAATATTAAGGAGTTCGACGGTCATGGAGAAGAAAATAGCAAAATAAAGGTAACCTTTTGGTACTTCACCGGTGATAAAGTGACCTAAATGCGCTGCTTCTGCAATCAAGGAGAAACCAATAAGTATCAAGAAGGTTAAACCCAACATTTGTATCGTAGGGTGATCATTGACAAATTTGCTGACTGGCCCAGAGAATAGCATCATAATAAGTACTGACACAACCACCGCAATAATCATAACCCACAAGTTATCAGCAATACCTACGGCAGTAAGGATGGAATCGAAAGAGAAAACCAAATTAATAATAGCGATTTGTATAATGGCATTATTAAGTGCGGCTTTACCTGTCCCAATCTTTGGGTCGGTGGTTTCTTCGCTACCTTCCAATTTATGGTGAATTTCTTTTGTTGCTTTATACAAGAGGAATAAGCCACCCAAAAGCAGGATAAGACCTTGTCCAGTCAAACCGCCATGAATATTCAAAAAGTTGATTTCAAAAAGCGGATCTTTCATGGCAATAATCCAAGAAAGGCCAAAGAGCAAAATGATACGCAAAGCCATTGCTAATATCAAACCGATATTGCGCGCTTTGGGTTGGTCTTCTTCTGGTAATTTGGCAGAAATAATGGATAAAAAGATAATGTTATCAACGCCGAGTACAATTTCGAGGAATGTTAAGGTCAATAAACTAATCCAAACCTCTGGAGAGGCGAAATCAGGCATAGAAAAAAGTAACATAGATATATGTTGATGTGAGTGATAAAAGACAGGTTCAAATGAACCATTGTTTTTAAGAGCGACAAAAGTACAATGAAATAACAAATCGGAATGCCTGTTACCGATCTTTCAAGGAAAAAAAGCGATTATCGTAGAAAATTAATCGGCTGATATAAATCATGGACAAGTCTTTTCTTTTTTAAAAAACTTGAATTACCTTTGCGGCATAAATTTTAAAATATAATATTATGGCAAATAGTAAAGAAGAATACACGCCTAATAAAGGCCGCGATTGGATGATATTTGGAGTATCAACAGTAATCATGTTCGGTCTTTTATGGTTCAAACCGGAATGGATTTGGGTAATTTGGCCTTTCCAACTTACTGCACTTGCTGGTGCAATGGGTCGCCTGTAAAAGAATTAGTTTTTCATATTAAAAGCCTTGCAATAGTATCTAATATTATTGCAAGGCTTTTTTTTATGCATCATTCCTTAATACTGTTCGTACCAATCAAATTTTTCCTGTACAATATTCGATTTTTCGGCTTGCATATATGCCAACAACGCACTAGCAACAGGCGTATGTGTTTTTCCTTTGAGCCATATAAAACTCCAAAGGGATTTAATCGGCAGTTCGGCTAAAGGTATTATTTGTAAAGAATGGCTAGACAATTCGCTTTTGATTCCAATAAGTGGCATAATAGAATATCCAAGTCCTGCTAATACAGCCTGTTTTACCGCCTCATTGGAGGTAAGTTCCATTTTTCGGAATACAGGAATATTATTTTCCTCAATAAATTGCTCCATAATTTGGCGTGTGCCCGATCCTTTTTCCCTAAAAATAAGGGGTAAATCTTTGAATACATCTTTGATTTTCAACGGTGTTTGGAATTGTTGATCAGTATTACCCACTAAATACAATTTATTTTGTAATAAATCTAATTGCTCTACCTGAATATGTTTCGGCAAAATGGAAACCAGTGAAAAATCGACTTCGTTTTGGCTTAACGTTTCCAGCACCCTACTTTTATTGGTCACATCCATAATGAGTTCGACTCCTGGATTATTTTGAATAAAATTAGCTAAAAAAAACGGCATGATATACTTTCCTGTCGATACAATCGAAATCTTGAGCCTGCCCGCAAGTTGACCTTTGTAGGCCAATGTTTTATAATTGATCGCATATACCTGATGGAGGATGTTTTCGGCTGCCGCCGCTATTTCCATTCCAAAATCGGTGATATAAATTTTTCTACCAATGACCTCCGTTAAGGGTATTTCAAACTGCGCCTGAAAGTTTTTGAGTTGGATCGACACCGCAGGCTGTGTCAAGTGCAATGCTTCCGAAGCCTTGGTTACGCTTTGGGTTTGGACTATCTTCAAAAATATTTGAAGTTGATTTAAAGTGTAATTCATAAGTTTTATTTATGTATTTCATTGCAAAGATAAATATAAATTTATGAATCAACAAATAGATCTTTGCACCATCAAAATAAAAAGTACATGACAAAAATTACTGTAGCAAAAGGAGATGGTATTGGCCCAGAGATAATGGATGCCACTCTTGCCATTATTTTAGCCGCTGGTGCTAAAATTGAAGTTGAACACGTTGAAGTCGGTGAAAAAGTTTATTTAGCAGGTAATACTGCTGGTATTGCACCCGAATCTTGGGATATTATTCGCCGAAATAAAATCTTTTTAAAAGCACCGATTACTACGCCGCAAGGGGGCGGATATAAGAGCCTCAATGTAACTACCCGTAAATTCCTTGGTTTGTACTCCAATGTGCGCCCTTGTATGAGTTTAGATCCTTTTGTGCGCACCAAGCACCCTATCATGGATATTGTGATTGTGCGCGAAAACGAGGAAGACCTTTATGCAGGCATCGAACACCAGCAAACGGATGAGGTAGTACAATGCTTAAAATTGATTAGCAGACCCGGTTGTGAAAAAATTGTTCGGTATGCTTTTGAATATGCCAAGCAGTACGGACGTAAAAAAGTCACTTGTTTTACAAAGGACAATATCATGAAACAAACGGATGGTTTGTTCCATCAGGTGTTTGATGAAATAGCAAAAGAATACCCGGAAATAGAAAACGAACACTGGATTATTGATATAGGTGCGGCCAAAATGGCCGATACACCTGAACTTTTCGATGTCATCGTAATGCCAAATTTATATGGCGATGTATTGTCGGATGTGGCTGCTCAAATTGCAGGTTCTGTAGGATTGGCAGGATCGGCTAATATTGGAGAAGAATGTGCAATGTTTGAAGCCATTCATGGTTCAGCACCCAGAAGGGCGGGTCAAAATTTGGCCAATCCATCGGGTTTATTGCAGGGTGCGGTAATGATGCTCAACCATATTGGTGAAACCGAAGTAGCCGAAAAAGTGCAAAATGCTTGGTTGAAAACTATCGAGGATGGCATTCATACCTACGATATTTTTAAAGAAGGTGTCAGTAAACAAAAAGTAGGTACGAGCGAATTTGCACAGGCTGTTATTGCCAATCTCGGTCAAAAGCCATCGTTGTTGAAACCTGTTTTTTATGCTAAAAATACGGCGTTAAACTTACCAAAATACAAAAGAAAAGCACCAGCGGAAAAAGTATTGGTTGGGGTAGATGTATTTGTACATTGGAACGGCACCAATCCTGACGAACTGGCACAAATCGTACAGAAAATAGAAAAACCAGACTTGAAACTATCCATGATTACCAATCGTGGTATTAAGGTTTGGCCAGAAGGTTTTGAAGAAACATTTTGCACCGATCATTGGCGGTGTAGATTTAAGCCAACAGAAGGTGCTAATATTACCAAACAAGATATCATTGAGTTATTGTCCAAAGCAGTATCCGAAAATATAGATACCATTAAAACAGAAAACCTTTACACTTTTGATGGCAAATCAGGTTATTCATTAGGTCAGGGTCAATAGATAAAAAATATAAAATATTATGGGTAATCAGCTTTTTTTAGTTTGTCCTTTTTCTTGTCTTGAAAATTTCATCCAAGGAAAATATGGGGAAAATGTATTTTTCCTCACCTCAACTGCGGCTATTTTCAACTTTAACGAGCCTGCTTATGTAGAATCTGTAAAGGAGTTTATAGAAAGCAATAATGTTGAAGAGGTCGTTATTGTAAATGATCTATCTTGTCGATTCCTCCAAAAAACACTTCAGAATACGGGGGAACAACCGCGTAATGCAGCAGAAAGGACACTTAGTAATCTATTCACCGATAACTATTCGTCCCTTATGCAACAGCCTTCATCTAAAGCGCAGTTGATGCGATTGGCAACACTGAATATCCAAGAACAAATAAATAACATGATGGAACTCGATGCCTTTGGGGATCTTTTCATGTTAAATGAGATAAAACTAACTGGACTTATCAGTGATAGAGTAGGTCAAAAGGTGCATGCGATTGAGGTGCCTAAGGCGCATTTCCAAAATGAATGTTAATTTACTCGTAGAAAACCTCACCAATCCAGCACTCTTATTCTTTGTACTTGGTATATCGGCGGTATATCTGAAAAGCGATTTAGAAGTACCCCCCAATTCTTCAAAATTCATATCGCTTTATCTATTGTTATCTATCGGATTCAAGGGTGGGCAGGAATTATCGCACGAAGCATTTACCAGCGAGATTGTATGGTCTATTTTATTTGGCCTAATGATTTCGGCAGTTATCCCCATTTACACCTTCTTTATCCTAAAACGATGGTTAAATGTATATGATTCAGGTGCTATTGCAGCAGCATACGGCTCGGTAAGTGCGGTCACTTTTGTTACAGCAGTATCTTATCTTGAGTCGCAACAACTATCGTTGCACGGTCACATGGTGGCGATAATGGCCTTAATGGAGTCGCCGGCAATTATCGCAGGTATTATTTTGCTTACGATTTTTAACAAGGAAGAAAGTATAGTAGTAAAGAAGAGAAGTGTAGTGCATCATTCCTTAACCAATGGTAGCGTTTTATTAATTTTGGGTAGTTTGGTCATTGGTTTTATGGCGAGTGCCAAACAAGCGGAAGGGATAAAACCATTTACGAATGATATTTTTAAAGGTTTTTTGGCTATATTTCTATTGGATATGGGTATAACAAGTGGTCGAAAATTAAAATCATTTTTTGATTTTGGTTGGTTTCCATTCCTTTTTGCAATATTCATTCCGCTGTTTAATGGTTGCGTTTTCGCTATGTTGAGTGTACTTGTTACGACGGATATAACCAATCGGTTTGTTTTTGCGGTTTTGGCGGCGAGTGCATCTTATATAGCGGTGCCGGCAGCGATGAAAATAGCGGTACCTAAGGCAAATCCGGGTTTATATTTACCCATGGCATTAGCGGTTACTTTCCCTGTCAATATTACGATTGGTATGCCGCTCTATTTTTTAATTGTTCAATGGTTTAAACTATAAGTGCTTCATAAATAATTGATTTTTTAATATAAACGCCTGCCTCGGTAACGAAGCAGGCGTTTTTGTTATTTAGTGTCGGCGCGACTTCGAGTCACGCCGACACTGTACAACTATCTAAAAATCAATAACTTAACTTAAATCTATTTTTTTGCCCACTCCTCAATAGACTTCTCGTTCATGCGGATATAATCGTTGTTTTTGGCTTCTTTAGCCAAAGCAAGCGAGCGTTGGGCGGTTTCGGTAGCACCTTTGAGGTCGCCCAATTTAGCCTGTACCAATGATTTGTGGCGCAACATCCAAAAGCGTTCGCCTTTTTCGATGGCTTTATTGACATAAGTAAGTGCATCTGCCAAATTTCTGCTTTTTTCAAAGTAGTACTGCGACATGGAGTAATATTCATCTTGGGTTGGGCCATCCAATTTTGCTTTGATCTGATTAGCCACTTTGGTCTCAAAATCATTGGTAAATGGCACAGAAACGTAAGTATCTTCCCACATTATATCCAAAGACGCGCCATTACTGGTAATATTTCCAATCAAAATGGTAAATGTTTCCATTTTGAAAGGTAGTGTTTGTGGTTTTACTTTTACTTTTAGTACTTCGCCCTCAGGTTTTAAATTAGAGGCACTAGAACTCAGGTTTTTATTAAAAATGATTTCCCATGCGTCGCGACCAGGGCGTGTAGTGAGGACATAAGTACCTTTTGGAAGCCCCGAACCCATAAATGTGAGGGAATCATTGGTGGTGAATTTGGTAGCACTGTTGGCTCCTGTGCGCCAAAGATCACCAAATTGGACTACTTCGCCAAATATTTTACGGCCTTTAGCACTAGGGCGGCTATACTCCACCTTTATTTCGGCTAGACCCACATTTTGAGTCACCGTGCTTGAGGGGCTTGGTTGTGGCATATTGATTTGTGCCTCGGCGTTTGCACAGCACAAAGCGAGTAAAAGGGTAACAATAACTTGTTTCATAAAAATTGAAATTAATATTTGAATAAGGTTAAAAATCTGCTAGTACACTGCATTTTGGGTATGTATAGCCGAATCGAAACGGATGAATACCTTATTTGTTCATTTTTACCATCAATTATCACAAGGTAGTAATCAAGGAATACCTTAATTTGCAATAAACGCATACCTCAACTGCACAAAAAACTTGTCGGATACCCTTCTTGCAGATTTTCTGAAAAATAAATCATACCCGGCACTCAGCGAAAGATGGCCTATACCAA
>JBEAVK010000185.1:0-12918 GCA_041160955.1 Bacteroidota bacterium | reverse complement strand
TATAATGACGGGAGATATGGTTTTAGACTACCCAAATAAGGAGGTAAGGGAAAGTATGTATGAGTTTTTGATTGATGATGTGGCTAAAAATCCTCAGCGCGTACATACAGGTATGACAATGACAGATTTGAACAAAGCCTTTGTAGCAAAAGACTTGGAAAAAGTACGCACTATCCTCCAGTCACTCTTAGCCGATTTGCCAACCGAAACCTTTGTGAAGCAAACTGAAGGCTTATATCATGGCTTAATCCACTTGGTTTTTAAGTATTTGGGTATGTTTGTCGATAGCGAAGTACATTCCTCGCAAGGTCATGCCGATGCCGTGGTTCAAACTTTGACAGATGTGTATATATTTGAATTCAAGTTTAATAAAACAGCACAAGAGGGCTTAGACCAAATTAAAAAACAAGATTATGCGGGTAAATATCGCGCTTCCGACAAGTTGATTACAGGTATTGGTGTCAATTTTAATGCTAAACTGAAAGGTATTGATGGATGGCTGGAAGTGGGTTTGTAAATTTTTGAGTGATTTTACGGAAACACCTCCACCGCCAACGCCATACTTCTACCAAAAGCAGACCGATCAATCGGCAAATCGGCCATAATTTCATCGAAATAATAGATCATATTTTCGGTGGCCATATTACCCGTTAGGTCGTCTTTGGCCATCGGGCAGCCACCGTACCCTTTTATAGCACCATCGTAGCGGCGACAACCACTCTCCCAGGCCGATTGTATTTTTTCGCGCCAATTGTGCGGCTGCGTGTGTAAGTGCGCGCCAAACTCAATATCGGGGTATGCAGGGATCAGATTGCTAAATAAATAGGCTATATTTTGTGGATTGGAACAACCAATGGTATCCGATAACGAAAAAATACGAATACCCAATGGCACTAATTGATTGATCCACTCATATACAATATCCACATTCCAAGGATCGCCATACGGGTTACCAAATCCCATAGAGATATAAATAACCATTTCCTTTCCGTGCTGCACGCACAATTCCTGTATATCCTTGGTGCGCTCTATACTTTCGGCAATCGTAGCATTGGTGTTTCTGATCTGGAATGTTTCGCTGATACTAAATGGATAGCCAAGGTATTGAATTTCGGAAAACTGACAGGCTTGTTCCGCCCCCCGCTGATTAGCAACAATGGCCAATAATTTCGTAGAACCAACAGAAAGATCTAACTTTGCGAGCACTTCGGCGGTATCGCGCATTTGGGGAATCGCTTTAGGGTTGACAAACGACCCTACGTCGATGGTATCGAACCCAACGCGCAATAATTGGTTTATATAGTTAACCTTAATATCGGTGGGGATAAAATCGTGCAGCCCCTGCATAGCATCACGCGGGCATTCCACTAATTTTACTTTATTTGACAGATTTATAACAGACATTTTTATATGAACAAGTACAAAAACGCGGGCATGACACTAGGTTTCGCCCTTATTATTTTTGGATTAACTAGTCTAATACTTACTTTGGTGGGCATTCACTGGTACTTTTTAGGTTGGTTGGAATATTTTGGCCGTCTTTTTGCCTTTGTTGCCAAAATAGTGATGGTCTTAGGCGGTACAATACTCTTTATCCTTTCCAGAACCGATTGGGAACGGGAGCGCGAGGAGTGTCGTTAATGAAACATACTTTAACATTAAAAATTAAGCGTTGAACATTTAACATTAATACTTAAAAAATAAAAAAAATTTAAATATTAAACGTTAAATGTTAAATTAACTAAAACCGAATACTCACCAATTTTAATTTACTCCGATACTCCGACGGAATCAAGCACTCATTTGCGCTCAATTGGATACCATCGCGGAAACGCATCCGGAGGTTTTGATTGAGTGTATTGAGTAAACTATTCCGATCGAATGCTCCATTAGCACTTACTTCATAAGTGCTACAGGAGTTTTCGTACCTTATTTCATCATTGAACAAAAAATTCAAACTTTCCCTTCCTCTAAACAAAAAGAACGAAGAAAAGATACCGTCATCGTCTTGAGAATACTGTTTTTTGTGCAAAATAGTGTTCCATTGCATCGTTCCGTCCGCTGCAAAACTCAATAGGAAAAAATCATCGTAATAATAATCAATAATATTACGCACTTCCCGAACTACCCTCGATGAGCCTGACGTTCCCCTTAAAATTTCGTAATGCCGCTCTACGATCATCGCTAATCCGCCATCTGCTCGAGGAATAACGTGTGCAACATCGGAATCGTCGATACCTTTTGAGCCATCTTCTACGTCTTTTTGTCGGATAGTAGATACAAACTGCTCATCAAAATTCGATTTCTTGAGGACATAACTGGTCATATTTTGCGGATCACAACTAAAGAAAAACCCGCCATTGGTACGCTCTTTGCGTTTTTCCGACCAAAGCCCACCTGCTAAGAGCCGATTATTTTGGTTATCGTACACAAATTTAACATCAGAAGTAATGGCATCTGGAAATGGATACTTCCCTATTTCATCCATTCCCTGACTCACTTTCAATATCTGGAATCGGTGCGTTTCTAATTTACTTTTTTTGTTATCGTACTCTAGTGCCACATACAATACCCCTTTATTACTCAAAGCCATTCCCAAGAAAGTTTCTTCCATAAATGCCTCTTCAAAAGCAGCCGTTTTGTCCCAAAGTACCTTCATCAAATCCGTTTGAAAGCATACGATCTCCAGTTTTGCTTTTTCAGCCGTATTATACACCACAACTTTACTACGATCCTCACTGATGAGTATTTCAAGCTCAGGTGGCGTAAAAAGCCGCTCCCCATAAGTCTTGATCGTCATACTGTCAATTAATATAGCACCTGGATCGTATTTATGAATTTTGAGGTAATACTTCCCTTTTAGTTTTTGGGCATAAATAATGGAAAAATCATTTTTGCCGGGCATTACACTCAATATCTTTGTATTACGCTTATCAATATCTTCTAATTTTCGGCTCCAAGATGTGCGTAATTGCTCATCGAATGCCTGAATTTCATAATCGTCGTAACGGTCGCGAAACAACAAAATTCGATCGCGCAGGCGACCAATAATATCATAACCATTATCATTGCGGAGGGACAGCCCGTCCGAAATTTCAATTTTTTGCCCCCAAAGTATGGATGGTAAGGCAGTGATAACGAGCAATAAAAAGAGGAGATAGCGCATTGTGGTGATTTTGATGGTGAAATTACATCATCCCTACAAATTCGTCAAATAAATATCGTGCATCGTGTGGGCCTGGGGCCGCTTCTGGGTGATACTGTACCGAAAATGCAGGGTAATTCTTGAGTCGAATACCCTCCACCGTTTCGTCATTGAGATTAATATGGGTAGCAGTCACCGTATTAGGGCTATCGTAAACGGCCTTTTCCAGCACACCAAACCCGTGGTTTTGGCTTGTAATCTCGCATTTGCCCGTCATCAGGTTTTTTACCGGATGGTTGATGCCTCGGTGGCCATGGTGCAATTTATAGGTAGGTAAGTCTATCCCTTGTGCGAGCAATTGTTGCCCGAGACAAATACCAAATAAGGGCTTACCTTTTGCCAACATGGCCTTTACCAAATCAACGGCATATCCCATAGACGCTGGGTCACCGGGGCCATTAGAGAGGAAATAACCGTTTGGATTCCATGCTTCTACCTCTGCGAAAGGCGTACGTGCTGGAAACACCTTCAAATAACAATCGCGGCCATCAAAGTTGCGGAGAATATTTTTCTTTACCCCAAAATCCATCACGGCGATCCTGTGCTTAGCATCTTCATTACCGTAAAAATAGGGATTAGCGGTAGTAACTACACTGGACAATTCCAGTCCGGCCATAGAAGGCGTTTCGGCAAGGCGTTTTTTAAGTGCCTCAATATCATCTGTTTCGGAGGAAATAATGCAGTTCATTGCGCCTTTTTGGCGAATATGCTGCACAATTGCCCTAGTATCTACATCAGAGATCGCCACTAATGCTTCCGACTCGAAATAATCTTGGATATTGCGGTCTGCATTTTGGCGGCTATAATCTATGTTAAAATTATGACAAACAAAACCTGCAATTTTGATACTATCACTTTCCCCTTCTTCATTTTTAATACCATAATTTCCGATATGGACATTGGTTGCGACCAATATTTGACCCGCATACGAAGGATCTGTAAAAATTTCCTGATAACCAGTCATGCCAGTATTAAAGCAAATTTCGCCGGTTGTTGTTCCTTTTTTTCCAGCAGCGACACCTTTAAATACCGTGCCGTCTTCTAGTAATAGTATTGCCATTTTTTTATGTATTATTGTTTGTTTTTTTGTTCAATATGATGATAAACAGGGTATTTTACCTACTTAGTTCGTACGTTCCAAACGATAAACAACCCTGTGCCTACAATTTAAAATATTCAAAAGACGCACGTTCTGGCAATGTAGCGGCTGCATCGGCATTTTCGGCGGCAAAATAGTATTGCTTAACGGGTGTCTTTATTTCTGCCGTAAAAATGCCATCATTGGCGGTAGCATCACCATTAGTACCATCATCGAACATCTTAACCCGTTTAAAGGCAAACATTCGTTCTACCCTGTAATAGGCATAAGCGGCAGTAGCACCGGTCAATTTAACGGACATAGTAGTGGTGGTATCCGTTTTTGAAGCCACTGGTTGCTCCAATTTAGGGGGTACTTTTAACATTAAAGGATGGTTGGCCAAAAACGTACTGCGCTTATCCATAATTTGGCGGATGCCAATAATATGGTCTTTCTCATCGGTCATGGTTTTGTCCATTCCATTTTTGAAATCCTCGTAGCTGTACAATTTATTTTTATCTTTTTGTACATAACTATCAATTTCGCGCATCATTGCTTCTGCGCGTTGGTTCAATTTACCCGATTTTAACCAATCGGTATGAATCGTGCGAATATGTGCAAGATACACTTTTCGGTAATAGGCATTTTTAAGTAATTGGGAAATCAAAGGGCGACGGCTATTATCCAATTCGGCCAAAGGCGAATAAGCGATCAGTTGTTCGTCGGTCATTTCTTCCAAACTCATATTCCTACGCCAGCCACCGAAGCACATATTTAAGTCCCAAATAAGTGGATGCGCTACCCCAACGGAATCGAACCAAAGATAATAATTATGAGAAAGGAGGCCATTATAGGAATCGAGATTGACCAAAGTATTGTTAATGGCCAGCATCCACAATGCTTGATCGACATCTAAGACGTTTTCGATTTCAGCGGGTTTTTTATTTAGAATTTTGATCATATTGATCAAATATTTCCAAGCACTTATATCGTCCACTTCATAAAAAGCACTGTAACAACCCGGACTTTCGTTTAAATAGGTAAGGGAAGCATTTTCGCCTTTAGGGCAACCACTTTGGCTGCGTATTTTTTGCCATTGATCGGGGTCGCATTTGATCAAGTGCCCACCGTTGTATCCAAAATGTTGTTTTAAGAAACCAAGATCAATACTTTCGGTATTCACATAAAGACCATAAGGTTCGTTATTTACGGATAGGTTGACAAAATTACATTTAGGAGCGGGCATATAAGTGCCTACTATTTCGTAGCCTAATGGATCGCGTATAAAAGAAGGATCCAAAAATGCATTTGACAATTTAAGAGCGGTATAGGATTCACCAAAATGCTGCCCTTTTTTCTTATAGTCCACTTTGATATTGAAAGGCAGTTTTTTCAACGTCTGTTTACTCGTACGAAAAAAAGAACTATTACCTTTATATCTAACACCGACACTATCAAAGCGTTGGCCATTGAGCCACGCAGTACCGGCCATACGGGCATCGGGGTTTACCCGTTTAAGCGAGTCGAGATAATCGTGCCATTTGGGACTTGATAATTCCAAACGAATATCTTGAACACCTGATTTGTAAAAATCTTGCGCCTGTAAAGTGCCGCTGACAAACAAGAAAAGAAAAATGATACGCTGCATAAATCAAATTTTGTGAAATAGAGATTATGTGATTTTATTTTTGTAAAGGCAGGAATTAGAGATTTTTGTTCTCAGCAATGCACTTTTTGCAGCCATAATGTGTTAATTATGGCGAAAAAAGGAAAGTAGATGGGGCGAAAAGATCAATTCCTGCCTCAAAAATAAAGTCACATAATCTCTCTAAGAAAAGCGGGCATACAAACAGCGATTAAAGTAAAAATATTGCCTGATCCGTCAATTAGGGATTCGGTATATTGTGTAATTTGCCTTGTGAGTCATTTAACATTTATAATTTAACATTGAGTGTTTAATATTTAAAATCTTTTAATTAGTAAATTTTAAATATTAAACGCTCAATGTTAAATTACGAGTGACACACCTCATCGAATATCGAAGTCGATTATTTATTCAAATCTTTCAATTTTACTTTAACTGGAGCCATTGTATAATTGCTGGGAGAAAACGCTACTGCACCTGCATTTTCTACCATTAAATAGTACTCCAACACGGTATCGTCTCCATCACCGGGCAAATTGGCCATATACAGCCGCTCTCCAGAAGTTGCTTTCTTGGATTGCTCCTCTTCCATTTGCAATTGGATAAAAGGTTGATCTGCTTTGGTGCGATAATATACCCACATGCGTTTTGGGAAACGATCTGCTTTAGCGGTGATACGGAAACCTTCTACTTTTGTATTCTCAAATTTTGCACGCGACTGCACCGTAATTCCGCTGATGGTAGAAGCCAGGGCGGTCAGTTCAGGATGAGAAGTAAGGTATTTTGTACGAGCCTCCATCAATTCAACGATGCCCGGAATTTTACTTTTTTTACCGACTGTTGTCTTGATACTATTTTGAAAATCAGAGAGGGAATAGGTTTTGTATTTATCATCCACAAACGGTACAACAATCATGGCTTGCAATTCTTGCGCGCGTTTCTCGTAAGCACCATTTTTGAAATTTTCGCGTACAATTTGGTCGATATGGTTCAAATATACTTTTTTATTGAGTTCATCGGCCAACAATTGTTTGATCAAAGGACGCAAAGCATTATCAACATGCAATAAAGGATCTAAGCGTTGTAGGTCGCGGAGTTCTAAATCACTGCCAGAACCTGTATTTTTCAGACCGCCGAAACAGAGGTTTAAATCCCAGTGAACAGGCTGAAAACGACCGAAATTATCTTGATACAGGTAATAATTCGTCGCATTACCTGTATAGCTGCACAAATTAACCATCACATTGTTGAGTGCCAGCATCCAAAGTGTTTTGTCCACATCCAATAATTGTTGGATATTCTTTGGGTCATTATTAAGCACACGTGTCAACTCTTGTAACGATTCCCAGCCTTGAGAAGAATTGAGTTCAAAACTACCTTTATAGCACTTGATATCGGCTTCATATTCTAATGAGCCCGCAATATTTTGCTTGCAAGAAAGGGGAATTTCAGGTTTGTAATCTACACCCGCTTTAAAAAAAGGATGGTCGGTAGATCCAAAATGCTTTTGCGTGAATTGAGCATCTACGCTTTCTACATTTACAAATAAACCGATATATTCTTCGTTGACAAATAATTTTGTATAACTTACTTTGGGCGCAGGCATATATCGACCTGCTATTTCATAAAAAAGCACTTCGCGTACCAAACTTGGGTCGCGGAGTGACGATGAAATTTTCAAAGAAGTATAACCTTGGTGGTTTTGTTCCTTATTATTGTAGTTCAATTTGATCGAAAACGGGTTGCGTTTCAGGTTCAATTGGTAAGATTTATCACCACGATAACGAATACCAACGCTTTCGTATTGGTGACCATCCAACATAGCGGCACCTGTAATCATGCCATCGCCATAGATGCGAAGCGAGTCGAGCGCATCAGTCCAGTTTTTAGATGGAATGGTTAATTTGATTTCGCCGATACTTTTGATATCGTACAAAGGGCGCTCAGAAACCGATTGGGGGGCTTGGGCAATTACTAGCAGCGGCAAAAAAGCCAGTAAAAAAGGGAGTAATTTTTTCATGTTAAAAAATATATTATTTTTCAAGGCGCAATGATACGACACCTATCGCAAAATTTTGACGAATTTAGATAATTGTTTCAAATTCGGAGCCAGAAAGCACTGGAAACAGGCGCGACATGGCCGCAAGGCGCGTAGCGTGCATTTGTTGAAACTGTCGATCAACCTCGTGTAAAAATGGCGGATCAACCAGTTTTTGTACCGCTTCTGTTGTTTTAAAACGGTCATCATCGCCCAATTTCCAGGTCATTTCGGAAACGCCATTTTCAATTTTCAAAAACGTCCGGTTTTCGTTCCTAAAAACGGATATTTTTAACGTTGGATGATCTATTTGTCCTATTATTCGCATAATAAATTATAATATGTGCTTGATTTTAGTCTGCAAAGGTACGTAATACAATCCTTAATAAACACCCGGTTCGAGCAAACAAAATTCCATCGCATCAGCATCCATACTGGCCATAATACCGTAGGGCAATACACATTGATCGGAAATATGACCAAATGGCGCACCATAATACACCGGAATACCTAATGCACTGAGTCGATCTTTGAGGCATTCGTTCGTGGTAAGTGTGGGTGAATCACCTTTTTGGATACAATCGGTAAACACACCAAGTACAATACCTTTGGCCTGTTTCAAATCTGAACCTTGAATGAGTTGGGTCAGCAGCCGATCAATACGGTACGGTGCCTCCCCTATTTCTTCTATAAAAACAATGTGATCTTTGAATTTTGGGGCAAATGGAGTACCCTGCATGACGGCCAACATGGTCAAATTTCCGCCAATAAGCGGCCCTTCTGCTTTACCCGGGTGGATACTAAATGGCTCATATTCGTCACTTTTACGCATATTTTGATAAAAAGACTGGATAGTGCTGGGCTTTTTACTAAAATCCATGAGCGTATTGGAAATATACCTGAGCGTAAATTCGGTCATATCGCCACCACCTACTTGTCCATGGAAGGACACTAAACCAATTTTCTGATATAGCGCAATATGTAGTGCTGTAATATCACTATACCCAATCAATGGTTTAGGGTGCTTTTTTATCAAATCCCAATCCAACAGCGGCAACAAACGAGTACAGCCATATCCGCCGCGTACGCACCATACAGCCTCTACTTCGGGGTCGGTAAACGCAGCGTGAATATCTGCTACCCGCTCTTCATCCGAGCCCGCCAAATAGCCGTATTTATGGCGCAAATTAGCACCTTCTTTCACCTTGAATCCCAGTGCGACTAAATTGGCCAAGGCTTTTTCTATTTTTGCAAGCGTAGGCGGACTAGCGGGCGCAATCAACGCGACAGTGGCACCTGATCGTATTTTTGCAGGTTTTATCAATTTTTTCCGTTTTAAAAATGTTTGTTGAGCAGACAAGTTGGGTACAGATGTCCAAGCGGCAAAAGAGGCTGCTACAGTTTTTGTTAAAAATGTACGTCGAAACATGGCGCAATATCTTACTTTTGCGTGGTCTAACCAAAATTATTTGATAGACTTATTGCGGAGGGAGACTGCCCGGCCCAAAATTGATCTTTTTTGACTGCTTTTCGGCTATTTTGTAGCCCGTAGCGCTGCTACGAACTACAAAATAAGCCTCAATCAGCCCAAAAATCTCTAATTTTATGCCTCGGACGCTCCCACCGCAACAAGCCTAATGTTCATCCACCACATTGTAGCGAGAACAGTATTTAACGTCGCTACAAAGTAAAAACGCTGCGATGCAGCGGTAAGAAACACATATAAAATGCAAAATATTTCAGTCATTGGCGGCGGCACCATGGGTAACGGTATCGCTCATGTTTTTGCTCAAAGCGGGTACAATGTAACCTTAATCGATGTTTCTCCAATGGTATTGGAAAAAGCATTGGCTACAATTACCAAAAATTTGGATCGGCAGGTTGCCAAAGGCACCATTACAGAAGCCGATAAATTAGCAACACTTGCGCGGATAGAAATGGTCACCGAACTGGATAAGGGCGTTGTTAAAGCCGATTTGGTCGTAGAGGCCGCTACGGAAAATATCGACCTCAAACTCAGTATTTTTGGTAATATTGATGCAGTTGCGCCAGAAAAGGCGATTTTGGCCTCCAATACCTCAAGTATTAGTATCACGCGTATCGCAGCGGCTACTTCCCGCCCCGACAAAGTGATTGGAATGCACTTTATGAATCCCGTTCCGGTGATGAAATTGGTAGAGGTGATCCGTGGTTATGCTACTTCCGACGAGGTGACTTCGACGATTATGGATTTGTCGCGCAAGTTGGACAAAGTGCCGGTAGAAGTGAATGATTACCCAGGATTCGTAGCCAACCGCATTTTGATGCCCATGATTAATGAGGCGATTTATACTTTATATGAGGGTGTAAGTGGCGTAACAGAGATTGATACGGTGATGAAACTCGGAATGGCGCACCCGATGGGGCCGCTTCAATTGGCCGATTTTATTGGTTTAGATGTTTGCTTGGCTATTATGCGGGTATTGCAAGATGGTTTTGGCAATCCTAAATATGCGCCGTGTCCTTTATTGGTCAATATGGTAACTGCTGGTAAATTGGGGGTAAAAAAAGGCGAAGGCTTCTATGTTTATACCGCTGGATCAAAAGAATTGGTCGTTTCGCAGCAGTTTTTAAAATAAAAACGTTATTTTTTATTGCGTAATAATTCGTATATTTGTACTTCTAAAATGTAGGACAAATATACGAATTCATTCAATATAATTTACCATCACAAAATGCAAAAAACATCTCTCTTATTACTCATTTTCCTATGGGCAACTGATCTCATCGCTCAAGATCCCTTTCATAAAAAAGGATTTGAACTCGATATTGACTTAATGGCACCTTTGGGGGAATACAAGGGATTCGGCGGTCTGGCTAGGCTTGATTTTTGGCAAGTGGACAGAAATTGGGGTAGCACTAAATCTGCGTTGCGTTTTATTATGGCGCAGGAATCAAATAAAAGCAGTGAAATTATTTACAATGCGTTTTTCTCACCAAATATAAAATATGATTATAGCCAAAAAAATACTATTTTTGACTTGGCGATGGGCATCGAGCAGCAATTCTATTTTAATCGCTCGCGGTTGTATTTTGGGGGCGATTTCTTTTTTTATAAAGGAGATTATTCAAGAGCAGAAGTAATAACTATCTTTGAGAACAATGGCACTATTGCTAGCATTACGCGTTCTAATCCAATCTATCAAAGTATTTATACAGGTATTGCTCCGTTTGCTGGATATAGTTTTTTTATACAAAAATGGTTGAGCATAGGAACGGAATTGTCTTTACCTTTATCTTTCTCTTATGCCCGCAAATTCAATACAGGTAATTATTTGCAAAATTTTGAATTTGATATTTGGGCAAGGCTATCACGGCTTTTATATATTGGTTTCCACTTTTAAATACCATCACAAAATGCAAAAAACATCTCTCTTATTACTCATTTTCCTATGGGCAACTGATCTCATTGCTCAAGATCCCTTTCATAAAAAAGGATTTGAACTCGATATTGACTTAATGGCACCTTTGGGGGAATACAAGGGATTCGGCGGTCTGGCTAGGTTCGATTTTTGGCAAGTGGACAGAAATTGGGGTAGCACTAAATCTGCGTTGCGTTTTATTATGGCGCAGCAATCAAATAAAAGCAGTGGAACTTATTATTATGAGTTTCCCGCGCCAAGTTCAACTTATGATTATAGCCAAAAAAATTCTATTTTTGACTTGGCGATGGGCATCGAGCAGCAATTCTATTTTAATCGCTCGCGGTTGTATTTTGGGGGCGACTTCTATTTTTACAATGAAAGTTTTTTAGGAACAGGAGTAAGTACTATTTTTGGGAATGATGGGACTATTTCTAGTATTACACGTTCCAACTCAATCGAGCACAATATTTACACAGGCATGGCTCCATTTGTTGGATATAGTTTTTTTATAAAAAAATGGTTGTGTGTGGGTACGGAGTTGTCTTTACCGTTGTCTTTCTCTTATGCCAATAAATCCAACAGGTTCGATTATTATCAATATTTTGAATTTGACTTTACACCTAGACTATCACGGCTTTTATACATTGGTTTTCACTTTTAACAACAACAATTCAACCATTTACAATGATGAAAAAAACATTACTTATTTGCAGCCTTTGCCTTATTATTGGTGCTTTAACGGCGCAAGAAGCGCAAAAAACAGGGTTTGTACCCAACCGTGGTTTTGAAATAAATCTAGGTATTTTTACACCACTCCAAGAAGAGATTGGCTATGGAATACTACTTAAATATTCATTTCCATTATTACATGCTAATAATGGAGTGGTCAGACAAGCGTTACGCCTAAATAGTGCGTACCACAACAAAAGTCGAACATCAAATAGTTTCTTTCCAGGTAATGCTATTAGAGATCCCGTAGAAATTGTTACGAACTATACCCCAAAACAGATAGAATGCTCCATTGGCTATGAATTACAAAAAATAAAAAAACGGTGGCGTTGGACAGCAGGTATTGATCTGCGCTATGCTAATGACAAAGGAGATGGGATACGAACAAAGACCACTACATTCAACAATGGTTCACCCAATACGATCGAAGTATCCCCATTCACTACATCTGAGATAGAGGCCGGGAGTATAGTTTTTGGCGGCATTGGGTATTATTTGACACCTTATTTGAGTGTAGGCACCGAATGGGGCTTTTCTTTGATGGCTCGAAAGAGTACTAATAAATTTATAGGCAGGGCCACAAATACATATGCTTATAATGCCTTCGAGTATAAATTTCCTCGTATTTTGCATCTAGGGTATCATTTTTAGTACTCATACACCAAAGAAAAAATAAACCCTTTATTTAAATCTCATTCCTTGGAACAATACTCTGCCAAATTCTGTTTACCTTTGCGACAGAAACAAAACGGGGCTGCCTGGTATTGACGGGAAAGTGTAGTTGTTTCGTAAGCATGCAGGAGCATGGGCGGTTACTCC
>JBEAVK010000157.1:0-48178 GCA_041160955.1 Bacteroidota bacterium | reverse complement strand
TTTGCATTGCCTGCCGGCACTACCCTCGCAGACCTAGAAAGTGCTGCATTTATAGCAGAATTATCGGCTAAAACGCTATTTGTCAAAGATATGGAAAAAGGCATGGAAGCGGGTATTGATTATATGCTGGGCAAAGGCAAAGTAGCACCCAGCCAAAACCCCAACGCCTACCCCATGACTGATGCCACGCTGTACCCCGGCGAAGTGAGCATCACTGCGAATGGATTTTTTGCAGGCCGTTATGACCTCCAAGACGACCCAGCCGATCATCGGGGTGTGCTTTCGTGGCATTATCAGCCCAAAGAGCGAAAACTACATGAGGCTGGTTCTTATGGCTATCGGATTGCGGCGGGTATTCCTCGCACCGCGTTGGAAACGGCCATTCGTAGCAAGGAATTGGTGATTCGTTTGGAAGTGCCGAGTAGTATGTCGAGCGGTTTGGCGGTATATGGGGATCATTTTGGTCGGTATCCGATGAACCCGATGATTGTTTTAGTACGGAAGTAGGGCGGTTTGCATACTACTGGACATTTTATAAAAAAACACGTTTAACACACTTTTGAAATGAAGGAAGGTGACGTTTACGATACTAAAAAAAGTTTCGTAAACGTCACCTGTTCAGTAGTTTGAGAGGTTTATTAGGTGTTAGGATATTTTCAACACCCATTTCACCACATCCGAATAATCAAACATATCCGTATTGCGGTGCCAGGTAATGGCTTCCTGCATTTGCGCAGGGGTACGAGGTCCAATCACCGCCCCGCCGATAGGAGACGAGCATAAAGCATACACCATACCAAGATGGTTCATGGTAACAATAGGTGGACGGACAAAAGCCAAATTCCAATCGGGTAGCATAGCCTCTATTTTTGCGAGTTTTGCTTCAAAATGCGCGATTTGTCCACCCCGTAAGTCAAAAGTTTGGGCATCTTGTCCTTTTTGACCCGAAAATTTAAGCCCCCCAGCATTGAGGCCGTAGGCTAAAAACCGATGTTTATCCGCACTGAAATGCAATTTATACCGATCATAATCGCTCACAAAAGGGTTGTGTTTGAGTTCAATATCCAACGACAAATCCAGCGTTTCGTTGATTTTTGCATAAATTTCAGGGTGTTTAATACCCGAAAGTCCAGGACGGAAACCTTCTTGGGATAAGGTGTTGAGGGCGGCCATACTCAACTCAATTTCGGCTGCTTCCGAGCGATTGTCCCAATGCAGCATAATTCCCGTGAGGTTTTTGCCTAAAACACGGCGGTACTCATGCGCCATTATGAGGATAAAAGACGGCGACAGATTGACATCGGGCGTACCCATATTGCTCATACTGCCTATTTTCATCGTGATCCGCAATTGCTGCGTGAGGCCATGCGCATGAATGTACTCAGCGAGGATTTTTTCGGCGGCTTTAAAATCCTCGGGACGTTTATTAATCGGGTAATTGGTGGCAATATCAATTTCGGAATAACCCGCTTTTAGCCAATTATCCAATAATAAAAACGCCCCAGAACGATCCACCGACCAGCCCCATTGTGCCGTACCCAATACCAATGATTTCATGTTTTTAATACAATATTTTGTTCACCTGCCCATTGTTTTAAATCGCGTTGGTCAATTGCCGCCGCCATCAATTCGGGAAATATATCGGGCGTGCAGGCAAAAACCGGAATATCCATTTCTGCCAAAAAAGAAGCATTACTACGATCGTAAGCCGATGTCCCATCATCGCTAAGTGCCAGTAAAACAATGACTTGTACACCTGCATTTGTCATTTGAGTACACCGATCGCGCATGCCGCCAGCGTCGCCACCTTCTATCAAATCCGATAATAAAACAACGATGGTATCGGTTGGTTTAGCGATCAAAGATTGGCAATAGGCCAGTGCGTTATTAATATCGGTACCACCGCCGAGTTGCACACCAAAAAGTAGGTCAACTGGATCGTGAAGGTGTTCGGTGAGGTCGGCAATTTGGGTATCAAAAGCGATCATGCGCGTACGTACGCCCGGCAGCGAGGCCAGCACTGCGCCAAAAATACCTGAATATACGACAGAAGTGCCCATTGAACCACTTTGGTCGAGGCACAAAATAATATCTTTTACGGCGCGGCGGTTTTTGCGGCCATAACCAATCTTGATTTCGGGAATAATGGTTTTATAATCGGGTTGGTAATGCTTTAGGTTTTTACGGATGGTAGCATGCCAGTCCATCTCGTTTAGTTTGGGGTTGCGCCTGCGCGTTTGTCGGTACAATGCCCCCGTGATCGCCTGTATAAAACGGTGCTGAATCTTTTCCATCAGGTCGTCCACCACTTTTTGCACCACTTTTCGGCCTGTTTCGCGGGTTTCCTCGGGCATCAAGTGTTTGAGTTCCAGCAGGGTTGCGACCAAATGCACATCAGGTATGGCCGATTCGAGGATAGTAGGATCCAGGAGCATTTTTTGGCGGAGGGAAGGGTTGCGCATAGCATCTTTTTGCATCACTTCTACCACCGATTGGGGAAAATAACGTCGAATATCGCCCAGCCAACGGGCAATAGCAGGATTAGAACGCTCAGAGCCGCCCGCAGCACCTTCGTATTTGAATTTGCGTCGGCGTTCGTATTCGTACAATGCCTCTAAGGCTTCGTCCACGAGCCCCTCTTGCGTAGAAAGGGAGACTCCGGTACCATCGGAATCTCCCCCTCCCAGTATCATGCGCCAGCGCGATAAGGTATCCATTCTATCGGAAAAACTAAAAAATAGTCAGTTCATAAGGCATACGCGCTTGAATGCCACGCGCTTGTTGCATTTCGCGGAAAGAACGATAAACGGGGTATAAATCACCCAATTCGGCCTTTACCACGGCATTACTTACAGCATCTTCGCGGTTGGATTTGTTGGTATATTTTTCAATAAACTGCTCGATACCCGTTTTTGTTTCGGGGTATTCTTTGGTTTTGTATTTTTCTAAATTAGCCAATTTTGCTGCCGCAGCAATAGCGCGATCGAGGCCACCAATTTCATCCACCAAACCAATTTCTTTTGCTTTTTGTCCGGGCCAAACACGTCCTTGTGCTACTTCGTGGATTTGGTCGCGTGTTTTGTGGCGGCCAACAGATACCTTTTGCAGGAAATCTTCATAAGTGGCTTCGATACGAGATTGGATAATTTTACCTTCCTCATCAGAAAAATCTAGGAGTGGTGTACCAAATGCGGAAAATTTACCCGTTTTCACGGTGTCAACGGTGATACCCAGGTTCTTTTTCATTGTTTTTTGCAAAATAGGTATCATCCCAAATACACCAATAGATCCTGTAATGGTACCCGGTTCAGCAAAAATACTATCTGCTTGGCAGCCGATATAATACCCACCAGAAGCCGCTACATTGGACATACTGACGACAATGGCTTTTCCTGCTTGTTTGCAAAGCATTACTTCGCGGAAAATATTTTCGCTGGCCAATACCGATCCGCCTGGGGAATTGATACGCAAAACCACGGCTTTGATACGGTCGTCGTTGCGGATTTTGCGGAGAATTTTTACATAATTACCATCGGTGATGGAGTTGGGTTCGCTACTTTTGCCATCGGTGATAGTACCTTCTGCATATACTATGGCAATTTTGTCTTTAGCGGTGGACAGATCAATACCTTTTCCTTTGGCGACGTAGTAGTCGGACATAGAAATTTTATTCAGTTTGTCTTTTTCGCCCAATCCGATACGTGTTTTCATCGCATTGAGTGCAATATCTTCGTGTGCGATGCGATCGACGAGTTTATTTTTCAAGGCCAATTCTGCGCTGTAACCTTCATAGCGATCGGCAATGGCACGCAATTCCTCAGGAGCAATATGGCGCGAACGAGCAATGTCATTGATAAAAATATCGTACAAAGCGTTGAGATATACCCGTGTTTGCATCCGGTTTTGATCGCTCATTTTGTCTAAGCGATAGGGTTCGGTCGCGCTTTTGAACTGTCCTGCATAGAAAATACGGAGTTGGATATCCAGTTTATCCAACATTTCCTTGAAGAAAGTAATGGTGGCCGCATAGCCTTTGAATTCCACAGCGCCTACAGGATTAAGGTAAACACTATCAGCAACAGATGCCATATAGTATGCGGATTGGGTATAGAAATCGCCATAAGCGACGATAAATTTACCCGAAGTTTTAAAATCTTCGAGGGCAGCGCGGATATTAGCGGCACTGGCTTTACCGGTAGCCACCATTTCGGGGTGGAGGTAAATACCTTTAATATTGCCGTCTTCTTTTGCTAAACGGATCATTTTGATTATATCGGTAGCCCCAACTACATTGGATTGCTCCAAATCGAAAGGATCCATTTCTGTATTGTTTGTTTTTTCGGGGATCATCGCATTAAAACGAAGGTCGAGAACAGAGTTTTCTGTTACCGATACGGCTTTATCCTCGGAGGCTGAACTGATCATACCTGCAATAGCACTGAAACCTAAGAAAAACAATAGTCCAAGCGCGAGCGCTGTGCCCAAGCAGGAAGCGAAAAGATATTTAAGAAACTGTGGCATAATTATAAATAGTTCGAGATGATTCGATTTTTATGGATGGTAATCTTTTAGATTGATATGTTACCAACAGCAAATGAACACCAACTAAAAGCAAATCGTTTCGATATTTAGATAAAGTCTGCGAATTGAGGGACAAACCCTTATGATTAGTCCGATTATGAACACTTAGGGAATGGATGAAAATAAATGGGCGAAAAGCATCGTTTTAACATTTTTTCGTCTCTTTAAAAAAAAATTGAGTAAATTGTAGGCTCAATAATATAAAAGCAGATTACTTTTATGCCATAATTTTTAATCCAACGACAAATCAATTTTCCCTGCTATCTCGTGTTTGGTGTTTATTAGCGCAAACTATTAAAAAGAACCTTTGATAAAAATTACACCATCTCCATTTTTATGAATAATAAACTGATTACTCTCACAGGTTTGGGACGCTTGCTGGGCGTAGTATTACTTATTTGTATCTCCCAAAACCAAGGCTATAACCAAAGTTTGCAGGCAACTGCTGCTAATACACCTGCATTTACTCCTCAGAACCTAATTGAAAATGTATTTCTTGGCCAAGGAGTAGAAGTATCTAGTATTACCTACAATGGCGATAATATTGCTGTAGGGTATTTTACCGGAGGTCAAAACGCTGTTGGTATTGACCGTGGTATAATAATGACTACGGGTAGAGTAGCCACACAAGGATCCATTTATGGCTGCGATAGCGATGGTTCAGATTTTGCGAATTCTACAAATACTGGTGGTTCGGTGGAGCCAGATTTGGCACCTTTAATAAATGTTGCTCTAAGAGACGTAGCGGTATTCACCATTACATTTGTTCCCACTTCGGATACATTGCGTTTTCGATACTGCTTTGCATCAGAGGAATATCCTGAATTTGCATGTAGCTCATACAACGATGTTTTTGGGTTCTTTATTCAAGGGCCTGGCTACCCAACGCCTACCAATATAGCCAAAATACCCAATACTAATTTGCCGGTTACCATCAACAATATACATCCGAATAATCCCGCATATTTTCCTTGCCCACCCAAAAATGTACAGTATTACAATGGCAATAACAACTCAAGTGTACAACCTACTTATGATGGGTTCACAGATGTATTTATTGCGCAGGCCATTGTAACACCTTGCCAACAATATACCATTAAACTGGCCATTGCCGATGCTAGTGATAGTGCTTATGATTCTGGCGTATTTTTAGAAGCCAAGAGTTTTGGAACAGGTTCAATACGGACGGAAGTAAATACAGTAAGTTTAGATGGAAGTGTAAGTGAAGGTTGTGTCAAAGGGACAGTTTCTTTTGAATTGCCTAATATTGTTACCCAAAATTATCCTTTAGACTATAATATTTGGGGTAGTGCAACCAATGGCGTTGATTATCAACCTATTCCGTTGAACCAATTTATCCCCGCAGGTGCTAAAAATATTACCTTTGATATCGTTGCATTGGAAGATTTGCTACCAGAGGGTGTTGAATTTATTGCTATTGACTATAAAAAAGACCCTTGTAACCGCGATACGATATATATAAATATTCGCGAAAACGGTTTGATACCTCCTATGCTCCGCCCTGATACCAGTATTTGCTCTGGTGGCCAGCCGCTCGACCTGGATGGCACTTTATCTATACCTGTTCCTCAGCCATCTGTATTTACAAACACAACGGATTTGTCCATAGCACAGATCAATACGCCAGCCATTTCGACCATTTCGGTTAATGGGGTAACGCCTCTATTATTGGATTCGGGTATGATTCGTTCTGTTTGTATCAATGTAGATCATAACTGGGTGGACGATTTGGATATTTTTTTAATTGCACCCGGAGGTCAATTTATAGAACTTACCACTGATAATGGAGCAAATGGTGATGATTATACTCAAACCTGTTTTACACCTTTAGCGACAACACTTATCAGTTTCCCAGGGCCTTTTGCACCAGCCTCAGCGGCTCCTTTTACTGGTGATTTTAAGCCGGAAGGTGTATGGAGCGATTTGTGGGGCGGTGCTGTGAATGGCGACTGGAAATTACAAATAGTAGATGACCAAAACGGATTTACCGGTACATTATTGGATTGGTCTATTACGTTTGAGCCTAGTTATAAAGTGAATTATCAATGGAGCCCAGCCAATGGCCTCTCTTGCCCCACTTGCCCCCAAACGGATGCTGTGCCTACGCAATCAACTTTATACCAATTAGTAGCCACCGATACTTATGGATGCTCTGTAAGCGATTCCGTTGATTTAACGGTAAATCCTGCGCTAGCACCACCTGTAATTGATTGTGGTAATTCCACCAAAAGTAGTGTTACATTTACTTGGCCTTCTATTAGTGGTGCTTCTGGATACGAAATAAATACTGGAAATGGATGGATTCCGTTACAAATGGATACTTTTTATACCGTCACGGGTTTACTCCCCAGTTCCGTAGTGAATGCACAAATTAGAGGTATCAACACGTTCCAACTTTGTGGTGCAAATATTGGGACTGGCAGTTGCGTCAATTGCGCTCCACCGGGTGTTACAGCAGTTACTACTCCAGTATCTTGCTTTAGCGGAACCAATGGAGCAGTCACAATAACAACAGATAATATTAATCCCCCCTATTCGTTCCGGATCAATACCCTTTCCAATATGTCGGGTGTATTCAATAACTTATCTGCGGGTGATTATGTAGCGACCATTACTGACGGGGTAGGTTGCGACACCCTCCTCAATTTCAACATAGGTACTCCTCCAGCCTTGTCACCCACTATTTTCACAACCCAAAATGTATCTTGTTTTGGCGGTAACAATGGTATCTTATCCGCTGGAATAACAGGAGGAACCCAGCCTTACACCTATCTATGGAGTAGTGGCAGCCAAACGACCTCCTCGGCCAATAACCTTGCCGCAGGCACCTACGCTGTTACGATCACAGATGCCAACAATTGCTCCATTACTGCTCCTGGAAGTATAACGGCTCCGCCCGTGCTCTCCGCAATTGCAACCTCTGCCCCCGTAAAATGCAATGGTACGCCTACTGGTCTTTTGAATGGTTCGGGAACTGGCGGCACGCTACCTTTTTCCTACCTTTGGAGTGGTGGTCAAACAACGGTGACAGTCAACAATGCGCTTGCTGGCAATTATATTTTATCCATAACCGATGGTAACGGCTGTCAGGATACGGTGCATATTGCACTTGTTGAACCCGATCCACTCACTGTTTCTATCACGAATACCCCTGCCACTTGTAGCAATAATTCGGATGGTACAGCTACTGCATTGCCATTAGGAGGAACAGCACCATTTTCTTACAAATGGAGTTCCCCCATCAGCCTAACCAGCCCAACAGTAACTGGTTTATCTGCCGTAATTTATACAGTGACCATTACAGATGCCAATAATTGTACCGCTACATCTACAACAACTATTGGATCACCTGCTCCTTTAGCACTTACGATTGGGTTTACACCTGTTTCGTGCAACGGTGGTAACAATGGAACGGCTACAGTAGTACCAACTGGTGGCAATGGCAATTATAAATACGCTTGGAGTGCTGCACCTCAAACCACTGCAACTGCTACTGGTTTAAGTTTTGGACAATATACGGTTACAGTTACCGATATTAAAGGATGTAGTAGTACGGCAGTTACAGGAATAACACAACCTCCTGCTTTATTGCCCAATATAACAACCATAAAAACAAAATGCTTTGATTCAGAAGATGGTTCGGCTAAAGTGAACCTCATTGGAGGAACCATACCTTATACTTATTTATGGTCATCGGGTGATATAACCCAGGGTATCGACAATAAATTTGGGGGCATTTATTCAGTTACAATTACCGATGCAAATAACTGTACAGTAACTGCATCCGCCACTATTGCACAACCACCCAAAATATCACCTATTTTAACTCCTAAAAATGTACTTTGTTTTAATGGATTAAGTGGAAGTATTACGACTCAAATAACAGGCGGTGCAGGCGGGTATTCGGTTGTTTGGTTTGGTCCAGATAATTTTATCGCCACTACGCCCAATATTGATACGCTAGCCGCCGGTAATTACAAAATTACAATTACAGACGCATCAGGTTGCACAGTCACAACAAATACCACACTGAACCAGCCGCTTGCACCTTTACAATTAGTGATTCCTTATATTTCGGATACTGTATGTTTTGATGCATCTACGGGTGCTACAAAAGTGTTCCCGCAAGGCGGTACTACACCATATAGTTACCTTTGGGACGATCCTAATGCGCAAACGACCCAATCGGCAAATAATTTGCCCGTTGATACCTACCGGGTTACCGTGACGGATGCTAATGGGTGTACCACAAGGGACTCAACGTTTATTTATCAAAAAAACCCACTTTTTGTCTATGTGACACCTCATTTACCCCGTTGTTTTAATGGGATGGATGGTTATGCAACGGTAGATTTTGTCTCCTATGGCTCGACCCCATTTGATGCAGATCAATTAACATACGTTTGGGATACTGATCCGCCTCAATTTGGTAAAGTAGCCGATAACCTCAGTTATTCCACCATTTACATGGTTACGGCCACGGATAATGATGGATGTACTGCGACTCAAATGGTACCAATTGAGAACCAAGTGGAACTAACGGGGTTCTTTACATCGCTAGAAAATATAGACTGTCATGGAGCAAATACAGGCACCGCAACCATCAATGGCAAAGGCGGAACTGAACCATACTCTTATTTCTGGGATCCTGGCGTATCTGCACAAACCGATCCATTTGCTAAAAACCTTAAAGCCGGTGATTATAGAGTAACAATCACAGATTTTAGAACCTGTCAAACGGTTGTGTTACTCACCCTTACTGAGCCAACGCCAGTAGAAAACCGCCTTACACCCAAAGATGTTTTGTGTTTTGGAGATGCTACTGGACAAATTAGTTCAGTACCTACAGGTGGTATTGCGCCATATACATT
Source organism: Bacteroidota bacterium (assembly GCA_041160955.1). Classification (GTDB taxonomy): domain Bacteria; phylum Bacteroidota; class Bacteroidia; order Chitinophagales; family Saprospiraceae; genus M3007. Next base: position 38,705 of record JBEAVK010000157.1, on the reverse strand, counting down.
CCTTTGGGAAAATGGCCAAACTGGAAAAACGCTCATCAATGTTCTAGCGGAGACCTATTCTATAACATTAACCGACGCGAACGGGTGTACTCGAGTGGATTCTATGGAAATTAACCAACCTGAAAGAGGTATTGGTGCCGCCATTGTCCAGCAGGATGCTACTTGTTTTGGCAGTGCAAATGGTCGGTTAGAAATGAGCAATGCATCCGGTGGTACTCCTCCTTACCTATATACACTGGATAATAGACCCTATAATGGATCGCCTTTGCAAATTGGCTTAAAGGCAGGCACTTATATCCCACGTATTAAGGATGCCAATGGATGTATCACCGAATTACCCCCTGTAACACTCACACAACGCCCCGCTATTGAGATCGATCTTGGCCCTGAAATCTCAATAGAACTAGGCAAGCAGACCCAACTCACCGTTGATGTGATGAACGCTCAATCGCCATTTGATCTGAAATGGAATGCAGAAGATAGTCTTTGGTTGAGTTGCCTCACCTGTCCCAATCCTTTTGTAGATTCGTTGTATCAGGAAAATACATTTGAGGTATATGTTGTAGATGCGCTGGGTTGTATCGGCGAAAACAGCATTACAGTAAAAGTACTCAAGCCACGCAGGATATACGTTCCAACGGGTTTTACACCCAATGATGATAACAACAACGATATTTTGCTTGTTCACGGGCAAGAATCTGCTAAAATCCTAGATTTTCGCGTTTTTGACCGATGGGGAGAAATGGTATTCCAATCCAAAGACTTTACGCCCAATGACGTAACCGCTGGTTGGGATGGCACTTTCCGAGATAAACCCATGTTGCCCGATGTCTATGTTTGGGTACTTGAAGTGGAATATTTGGACGGGTACAAGGAAGTATTACACGGACAGAGTACGATTATACGATAAAAAAAGGAGGCTGTATTGTGGAGCAATTTAACATTTATCATTAAACGTTTAAAATCAATAATTTTAAATATTAAACGCTAAATTTTAAATGTTAAATTTTTCCTGATACAGCCTCTCTTCCCTAATTTTTAAATCACTTCCACCCAATTACCCGGAGTACTTGCCCTCAATCGGTTATCGTACATACCTTCCACCGAAGTAGTAGGCAAGAAGAACCGTCCTTTATAGGCCGCGTTTAGTTGCACTTTGAAGGTTTGTGATTGCCCTTTATCATTATATCCATTCAAGTCAAAATAAGTCAATACCCGATCATCACGTACATCTTGGTAATCAAAATACGAGCCGTTGTTATTGGTTACAAAATTCCCCATTCTTGAATTGGTAATTTCCCATCCTGACGGGAATATTTGTGTTAACGCAAGTTCATTGAACGGGAAGGTAAAAGCGGTATTTCGTCTTATGGTCACTACTGCAGTAAAATCACTACCCTGAGTAAGTTTTTGAATATTAACGGGTTCCCCCTTGGCATTTTCGTATTTTACTTCAATATTCAGGTTGGCTGATGGTGTGGCTATTTCTGTTCCTGGTTGACCTTGTCCTGCTACTACCAAACGAGCATAAAGGCGACTAGAACCAGTATTTTTTACGCCAATTTTACCAGATGCCAGTGCATTAATATCTATATCGGTAATAGAGACAGGTTTACTCATATCACCCTCTTTATAATTTCCACTACCTGTTTTATAGACAAAACCAGTACCTGATATATTGTTTTTAGTGGCATATTTGGTCAGTGCACGCAAGGCTGTGGCCAATGATTGTGTATTCCAACCCCAATTATTATTCTCATCCGTGAGTATCTGGGCGATATACTCAACCATCGCCTGTGCGCGGGGCTGGTCGCCAATCATCGTATATGCCTCAAGGATAAGGGCTCGATCGCGTAAATCGGAGCCATAGGTGTAGCCAGTCCATTCGTAGTTATAGCGTTCACGCCAAGGTTTATTCATCAATTCTTTAGCCACTTCTGGTTTCCCCGATTGTCCGTACGCCGATGCCAACAGATAAGCGGATTCTGAATATAAATTCTTAATCTCTCGCAGACGGTTCATATCCGCAATGGCCGGTTTTCCTGCAATGGCTAAAGTCCACAAACGATAAGCTTGATTTATTTCCCCATCATGAACCTGCCAATTTTCTTTGGATTGACTAGCATTCCAAGTACGAGCAGCCTCGGTTTGAAAGCGCACCCAATTATCCAGCACATTATCCGGCACAGCATAACCCTTTGCTTTGGCTTCGAGCAGGAAATGACCTGCATAAGACGTACTCCAAGGTTCGGGTTGGCTACCGGGCCAATAACTAAATCCACCGGAGAACTCTTGTCTATTCTTAATTTTTGTAATCGCAGCGCCTATATTTTTTGTAATTTCCTCATTTTGTTTGGGCGAAAGCGGTGTTATTAAATCAGCGTACAATTGAGGAAAAGCAGCCGAAGTCGTTTGCTCCAAACAACCATGTGGGTAACGAATTAAATACTGCAAATGCCTGCTAAAATTCATTGGAGGCAATGCACTTACTTCCAATTTACCCCCTTCTATTTCGCTATATTTCGAAGCATCAAACCCTGTGCTCCATTCTTTTCCTGCTTCTACAGTGCCTTGCCAAACTTGTGTAGCCATAGGCATCGGATTACGAATCAGAATATCTATTTCGTCAGTAGCAGACTCTCCGCCGCCCTGTGCTTCAAATGTAAAGTGTGCAGCCCCTGTTTTATCGCCTACTTTAATCTCGTAATAGGCCATTTTATCACCCGGTTCGCTAAAGGTAAGTGTTTGGGTAGGCGTTCCTGTCAAGGTTACTTTTCCTGTAGTTTCCCGAATCTTCAAAGTAGCACTTCGCACCGATTTTTCCATCGCAAATACCTGAATCGGTACGCGTACGGTTTCTCCCGGCCCTAAAACACGCGGAAGTGTTGGCAGGATCATCAATGGTTTGCGCACTGGACAGGTTTTTTCAGCAGCACCATAAGCACCTTTTGAAGAGGGCGCAGGTGCCGACATCACCGCCATAACTCGTACCGAACCTACATAATTATCAATTTTTAGGGTATGCGATGCGGTTTGGCCTTTTTCCAAATAGAACGGCCCAACGTGTATTACAGCTGGTTTAAACCTATTCACATTAGCCGCTCTTTTGGCTTTTAAATTATAAGCATCACCACCAATACCTAGGATATGATCCAAAGCAACACTATAAGCACCAAGTACATAATCGTAAATATCCCAAGTTTTAACCCCCAAGGCTTCACGGGCAAAAAATTCATCGTGAGGATTTGGTGTTTTAAAACGGGTCAAATCTAATAAGCCTTCATCTACAATAGCCAATGTATAGGCACAAGCCTTGCCGCCTTGCTCGCGTAATTTCACAGTGAATTTTTCACTTGGTTTGAGTACATCGGCCATTTCAATAACGGGCTGCAAACGAGACGCTTCGTTTTCAACCAAAATTGGCACAATACCATACATCCTAATTGGTAAATCGTTTTTAGTTTGTGCATGCGGTTGCAATAGGCTAACATGGGCATATACCGACGGTGCCATTTCTGGCTCTGCTTTGAAAGTCAATATATTATCGCCCGGTTTGGTGTCAAACCAAAGGTGTTTTACAACGCGTTGGCCATTTTCCAAGGTGACCAATACCCGCCCTACTTCGCTGGATGGCACTTTGATAGAAACCGTTTCTCCTGTATTGTATTTTTCTTTATCCGCTGTTAAAGGCAACATAGCAGCAGCATTACGGGTGTATATATCATCTGCGCGATCGGGATAACCACTCCAAAAGAAATCACCTGCTGCATGGCCTTCGTCGCCATCGGTAACGCGTACGAGATAGCGCCCCCACTGTGCAGGGCTTACTTTCCACATAGCGCGGCCATTTGCATCGGTTTTCACAGTAGCGCGATTGACCGCATTTACATGGGTTGCAGAGTTAAAACTGCTTACGTCAGAGGCGCGGTCTTCATCCCACCACCAGCGCCAATCACAACGGTACAAGCCCACTTCCAGCGATTGGTTGGCCAACGGTTTGCCATTATTATCGACACACGTAAACTCAACAGCACTGGTGTTTCCCCGATCTAATTGTTTATTGCCATATTTATCTTTTACTATTTTAACGCCCACCATGCGCTTGAATGGGAAATAGTCAATAGAAGCATTATCGGTACTAAAATCGCCGCCTTCCTCAAAGGCGCGGATTTTGAAATTAGCGATCAATTTTCCGGGGGCATTATCGTTGATATTGACCGAGAAAGGCACTTTTGCTTTGCCCATATCATCAATAGTACCATCGAATAGGGTTTGTTCTTCGCTGTAAAAACCACGAGCAGGATCTTCAAAAACAAAATCTTTAAAATTGGGAAAAGTAGTTACTGCGGTACGCAACTGCATATCTACTTTCGCCTTTAGGTTTTTCGCAATAGCACCGTGTAGCCAAGTGACCGAAAGTGCAGCATTCAAATCTTCGTCGTCAACAGAAATACTCTTTTTGGGGAAAGCAAAATCAATTTTTAACCGATTGGGCTTTACCGTTTCGATGCGAATACTTTTATAAAATTTTGCTCCACCAACATCTACTTTTGCATTCCAACTGCCTGTTGGCGCATCGGGACTGGTGATAAAATGCAGGGGATAAACACCATTCACACTTTTTGTAACGACTGTTCGGTAGCGAATTGTACCATTTACATCTGCAATTTCAAAATTGACAGGGTGGTTGGCAGGCAATTTGCCCGTTTGGTCTTCCAAGACAAAATTAAGGAAGACGCTATCCCCTGGCCGCCAAACCCCGCGTTCGCCATACATATAGCCTTTGAGCCCCTTTTGTGGTTCTACGCCTGCCACATCAAACCGACTGAGCGACAATGTAGCACCATCAGCCATACGCAAATAACCACGGCGGTTGCCTTGTTTGGCCATCATAATAAATGGTTTATCGCGCAATGTGGTCAAAATAGCAATACCTTCACTATTGGTTTTGGCAGTAGCGATGGATTGTAATTGGTAGTTAAAAAACTCCAATTCCACATTATTCACAGGTGCTGTGGTATGTAAATCGGTGACAACTGCAAAAGCAGAACGGTCTTTACCCACTTTTGCGGTAAGGCCAAGATCGCTTACAAAAGCGTTCCGTTGAACAAATTTTTCGCTATTATAGTATTCATTTTTACAGGGATCCTCGCGGTAATCGTAGTTATACCCCTCGTCATAATACCAGCTTTCATCTTCATCCCAATAAATACCACGATAACCACCCATTAAGGAAATTATATTACCATATTCATCTGTTTTATTGAGTGCTGCCTCCGCACTGGTATTTTCGGCATTGGGTGCGCTGGGGCCTCCGCGCTGTTGGTCAGTATTGTCCACACTGGCCATATCTCCACATTTCAAATTAGCCACATAGGATTTTCGGAAAACGATACGCACTTGATAGATCGCCAAAGGATCTTTTTTAATCATTTCTTTAAGATCGAGTGCATAACGTTGCCACACTTTGGTAGAAGCCTTGGCATTGAGGGTATTAAGGTTGTGCTTTTTTTGGTAAATAATTTTGCCCACACGACCTAATTCTTCACTACCTTCTATTTCATTTACCTGCAAAAACTGAAGAATATTGGAATTGTAAATTTTAAAAATTTCGACATCCACGGCATTTAAACCAACTGCTTCAAACGGGAAAATAATATTTCCAGCGTCGTCTCCGGGTATGATTGCGCCGCGTCCGACAAGGCGGATACTGGGTTGCAGGTCTTCAAAATTGATTAATTGCGTAAATGGGGCATTTAAAGCGACATTAGCACTATTACGGATCCCAATTCCAACACTAAACTCATGTTCTCCAACAATCCGTTCGGTGGGATAAATACGCAAAAAATTACCATCCACCGAATAGGTGAAAGTGCCGCCATAGTCACCAACACGTACCAAACCCTTAAAATCTTGGGTATTGGAGAGTGGATCGGAAAAATTAACGACGATACATTGGGCTTCTTTTTGTTCCAATTGAACAGAGAGTACCTTAAATTCGTCCAAACCTAGTACTGGAACTTCCGTGCTACCTTTTTTCTCCACACCGATTGCACTACCGTCCCAAAGGAGTTTGACACCGGAGCGTTTCATATCGCGTTCTACGCCGTTTACAACAAAATAGTGTGATTTATTGGCATCCGTATGGTTCCAAGTCACGTTGAGGTTTTTGAGGCTTTGGGTAGCGGAGAGCACTTTTTCGAGCAGAGTAGCATCCACGGCTTCGCTGGATCGGACGAGACCTACTACTTTTTGCTGTCGCAAATTATTTGCGTCGGCGGCAGAAAGGCCATCGGTAACGACTTCAAACGTGAGTTCGCGTACATGAAAATCAAAGTCAAAATGACGTACACTACTCGGTGCTTCGCTGTAAATACGGCCTATAGCAACGTCGCAGTTGTACTTTTTGCCGTGTTCGAGGGGCGTTTCGGGTTTGAGCAAGATGGTGCGATCGTCTTCCCATACGGCCTGCCCTTTTACCGCAGGGCTAATCGTAAATACTTTAGGGTTAACGGGCTGGCCTATTTGCTCAGTGCTAACAGCAGCATTGACAAAGCGTATACGAATGGGTTCGGTTTTACCAATATTTCCATTGGTAAAGGCATAGATATACTGTGCCAATTGTTGGTAATACGCCTCATTTTTAATCGTCCGACTACAGGAGTGGAGCACCAAAAAGAGGGAAAAAGCGAAGGTGGCAGCAATTGCTGCGGTGGTGAGTCTAAAGCGCATAGCGTTAGTGGTTTTTATTTATTGTCACAAATTTAGGATAAAATTCGTGGAATAAAACCCTTACGCTGCTTATTAACTATTATTCGATGCTGGTAATTGATTATTTGTTGGTTTCTGATGGTAAATCGGCTAAAACAGATTTGATATAAGCAAGATCATAAGAGTATTCTTTTGCGATTTCTTCTGGAGTCATACGCAAGAGTTTATACGAAGAAACGATTATTTTTCGCTTATTTTCTTGTATCGTGGCCTTTTCTTCTTGTATCGTGGCCTTTTCTTCCTTTATTGCCTCTTTTTCTTTTTGAAAACCCTCAATTAAGTCTTCATATTTAGACTTAAACAGTTTCTCTAAAAGATTATCGCCATACGCCTCGGCCTGCTGGGCATAAGTAAGTTTTTTTGACTGTGGTTGGGCTTGTGCTTGCTTGTTCATAATCTGTAATACTTTTTCTTCCTCTTCAGGTGGTAAAGTGATAAAAAACGATGCAAAGTTAAATAAATTTTTGATAATTTCAGAAGGAAAATTACTATTTGCTATATGCTTAAGTAATTTATATTTGAGACGCATCCTCTGTGCTACATCACCTTTTGATTGTATAACATATAGATTAGCCAATATAACCAGTGCAAATGGATTATCTGATTGTAATAATTCCATTTCCGACTGTGTTGCTACGCTAAAAGTGTTATATTTAAACGAGCATTCCGTGCCAAAACAATCTATACTATAAGAGTCCAGTGGTTTAACGGGCTGCTCCCCAACAAAAATAGCCAACATCGTTATGGGTGTATTGTTATATTTAAGAATGAGTCGTATGAAATACCCAAACATACGTTGGGGAAATGTAGCAGTTGGATACGCCTCCGCTTCTATATGGTGTAAAAGATAATGATCCGTTCCATCGAGTAATTTAAACCGAAACAACTTATCAGTACGCTTTACTCGCCCTTTTTTTCGCCCATAAAGAAGATTTCGTAACTCTTGCTCCAAAGAGATATAATTAATGCTCCAATCTATTTTTTGGTGCAATTCAGGTAAGAAAAAACGAGTGGCAGGTTCAATTAAGTCTAGTATCTCTTTCCAGTAGGTGTCAAAATCAACCCCAAAACCATTGCCTTTTGAAGAATTGGTCATATTTATTTCGATTTGAAAGGCAAAGGTAAAATGCGTTTTTTATAAAACAAAATGTATGATAAAAAAAGTTTTAAAAAATCAACACTAAAAATATTTATCCACATCCTCTGTTCTTTCGCATCTTTGCAGTGTGGACTTGCGTTAAGTAATTGGACATAATTAATAGGTTACTATACTACATCACAAGTTGCCCATCATATCCACAACATTTTATGCATAAATACATCATCTTTTCCCTGCTTATTTGCGGTGCTTGCCAACATACCAATACGCCTCTTGAAGTGCCCGAAGATAAAGTAGCCAAAATTATCGCTGATTTGTCCATCGCTGAAGGTAGCGTTATTATGTTGAGCGGTTACAAACGCGATAGCCTAGCCCACGCTTATTACAAGCAGGTATATGAAATGAACGGCATGACACTGGAGGAATATGAAAAATACCTCCGTATTTTGGTCACCGACACCGACCGATTAGAATCGGTGCTTAAAAAATCAGAGCAATTAATAATAGATAAACAGCCACCTGTGGACACATTGGCCAAGGATTCCCTAAAGATCAAAATAAAATGAACAATACGCCAAAAATTGTGATTGTGGGTACCGGTAAAGTCGCTTTTAGGTTATCTAAACGACTGAAATCCAAAGGCTTACCCCTATCACAGGTCGTAGGGCGCAGTGCTGATAGTGCGGCTTTACTCGCTAGCGAACTCCATTGCCCATGGACCGATCAATGGGATGATATACTCCCCGATGCTGACTGGGTATTGGTAGCAGTGAGTGATGACGCTATTGAAGAAGTAGCCGCCCAATTGTTCAAATATATTCCCGATGTACTGGTAACACACACCTCTGGGGCTACCCCAAGCGACGCTTTAGCACCCTATTTTCATCGGTTTGGTGTTTTTTATCCGCTGCAATCATTTACTAAAGAACGACAGCCTGTTTGGTCCAAAATTCCATTTTGTGTCGATGCTTCTACCCAAGAAGATTTGATGTTTTTGAAAAGGATGGCCAAGGTAATCGGCAATCTGGTGTATCAAGTGAATGACCAACAACGAGCGGTATTGCATGTAGCGGCTGTTTTTGCTAATAATTTTACAAATCATTGTTTTTCAATTGCCGAAAAAATCTTGGATAACGCCGATTTACCCTTTGAAATGTTGCACCCTTTGATGGAAGAAACTTTAGCCAAAGCCATCATGGACTCTCCCGCAAAAATGCAAACCGGCCCTGCGGTAAGGGGCGATGAGGAAACGATAAACCGACACTTGCTTTTGCTCAAAAAACACCCGAATTGGAAGACTATTTATGAAGATATTTCTAATGATATTACCGAATCAAATAGCCATTAACGGCAGTCTCATTCCTAAAATACTATTCATGTGATCCTATTTATTATCGGCGTTTCTGGTACTGGAAAAACTACAGTAGGGCGTTTGCTTGCATCAGCGTTAGACCTGCCTTTTTTTGATGCAGATGATTTTCACCCCGCAGCCAATATCGAAAAAATGAGTAAAGGTATTCCACTCAACGACGATGATCGTGCGGACTGGCTCGCATCATTACACGCAAAAGCACTCGAATGTACCGACAAAGACGGTGGCGTATTCGCTTGTTCGGCATTAAAAAAAGCATACAGAACAATACTAGCAAAAGACATAGAAGACCAAACGCATTTCTTCCTATTAAAAGGAAGTTACGAATTGATTATGAGTAGATTACAAACACGTAAAGGACACTATATGCCGCCTGCACTATTACAATCTCAATTTGATATTTTGGAAGTAACCGACGAAGTAATTGAAATAGACATACAACTTGAAGCATCGGAAATTGTGGCATTTATAGCCAAAAGGGTATCAAATCGTTAATCGCCGCCATTGGTACGAACGTAAATACCATACCGAAAGGCCAAGCATCAGACACCAATAAAATACTTCTGCCATCCAAACCCATGCAAGCGATAATTGGGTGTAATTTGTCACATAAAAAACATAGCCCAAATAAACAGCAATACACGCTATTTGCATCTTTAAACCAAACCAGGTTGCTCCTGTCCCTGCCAAAGCGTTGAACGCGACCGCCCCAAAAGTAGAAAGCGAGAGCAAGCCAATCAAAACATAAAAAATAGGCTGTGCTTCTGTCAATATGCTCATATCAGATTTGCCCAGTAAAGGATACAAAAAAACACCTGGCTGAACGAGTACAGGGATGGAAAGCAGTAGCGTAAATGCAAAACACAATTGCCCTGTTTTTAGGGTAGCCGGCAATACATCACGGTGCCTGTTTTGGCCAATCAAATTGCTAATCATTGTATTGGCTCCCGCTGAAAAACCCCAAAGCGGTATAGATAACAATAAATAAACCGTGCGCACCAAATTAGAAATAGCCAATGGGCGTTCGCCCAAATTCTCTACCATTCCAAAAAAGAAGACCCAACTACCCTGCCCTACCGCAGCCTGTGCCACAACTGGCATTGAAAGACGTAGCTGCTGGTACGTCAATGCCCAATCGGCCTCTGGTAACGAAAAAATCTTGAGTGAGCGGTTCTTTTTATCTAAAATAATATACAAAACAAAGATTACAAATGCAATACCTTCTGCTATGCTACTGGCCAAACCCGACCCACCTATCCCCATCTCTGGTAACCCAAATTTGCCAAAAATAAGGCCGTAATTCAAAACTAAATTGACGATCGCCAAGATAATCGTATCTACCAAAATAAACATTGGGCGCGCTATACCTGTATATAAAGAAACCAGCGCAACGCCCGCATAACTAAAAAATATCCCGTACGAACGGTAATTGATATACGCCAAACATTGTTCATATACCGCCGGACTATGATCCAGGAACCATTTAAAAAACCAAGCCGATCCATAACGCATAAACAGAAACATGACAATTGCCATGAGTACCTCAAACAACAACATGGTATGAAAAGTATGTCCTACTTTGTCCGGACGGCCTTCGCCCATACGCCGCGCGATCATAATTTGGCCACCCCTCGAAAAACTATATCCAATTGCCGCAATTGTGATATAAAAAACCCCAACAAACCCAATCGCCGCAAATTCCACCTCCCCACGATGAAATAGCAAAAAAGCATCGCTCAATGCAATGACATTTTGGGCTGCTGAGCCTAACATGATTGGAGCAGAAATCCTCCAAATATCGCGGTATGTTATGTTAAGTTTGATGGTATGGTTATGGTTAGGTATTGGTTATTGTTCTTAGTTACTTAGAAAACTTTCCAAGGTTTCCAACTGGAGGGGACAATTTGGAAATGCTGTTTTATTTTATGGTCAGGATTAAAAAAAGCACAAGCAAAATGGCCACAATCAATCGTTAGTGTTACTTTTTCGTGTTTTTTTATCGTTTCCCACGCATTTTCCATTCCTTGCGACCAATGTACATCATCCCAAATAAATATCGAGTCTTTATGTACCTTATCCAAGCAAACTTGAAAATAACTTAACGTTGGAGCGGCTTGGTGGTTGCCATCAAAATAAACAAAATCGAGTTGAGGCATATCCTGTACTGCCTTTTTTAAGTTTTGCTCAAAACTACCCGCCCTTATTGCTACATTTTTAACACCCAAAGTACGAAGGTTCAAACGAGCAATTTCCGCCGAATTGGGGCAACCCTCTAAACTCACAAACTGCGCACTAGAACGTCCGCCTTGCGCGATATACAAAGTTCCCAACCCTACCGATGTACCCAATTCCAAGATATACTTTGGAGCATACAGATCTGCCATTTTGAATAGCATTTCCCCTTGTCGGTGATCGCTACTCGCACGCTGCACAATCTTTTTCAAAGTAGTATTGCGTTGGGTGGGCTGCTGCTGGTTTTCCAATACTGCATTTGGACCTGCACCATAGTCCAATACCTGAACGGGCGTGTTGCTAGCCAGCATTTTGGCACGCAAAGCATCAATTGCGCCAAAGGCATAGTAATGACGCTGATCTTCCAGCACATCGGTGATCCATTGAAAAACAAAAGGAGAGTGTACCTGATATTTTGTTACGGCATTCCAATAAAAGCGCCCCCAAGCGACCAATCTAAAATAAAACTGCTGAATTTTAAGCATGAACTAATCCCACAATGCACTTTTTCCACGACGGATATAACGGCGTAGATTGACCCAAAAGGCAATCACCAAATAAACAATCAAAGGAGACCCCATTGCAATAAATGAGGTATAAATAAAGTATTTTCGTACCTCAGACGGAGATAAACGCATCTTTTCGCCCAAATATTGGCAAACTCCAAAAGCATGTCGCTCTACTAAATCCTTGAACCAATTTCGTAGCATAATGTATATTTTTTAAATGGTCATCACGCAAAATTAGGGTTTATTTACCAACACACTTTCTTTTTTGTAAAAAAAATTTTGAAAACCAAGAACAGACTTTACATTTGCCCTTATGAACAAGCATCCAAAGGCACTGCCTTATTTATTCCTAACCGAAATGTGGGAACGTTTCGGTTACTACCTTATGATTGGTATCTTTCTTTTGTACATGACCGACACCAAAGGTGGGCTGGGTTTTGAACGAGGAGTGGGTGCCGATGTATTCGGTACTTTTATTGCATTGGTTTATATCACCCCTTTTGTAGGTGGTTTGTTGGCCGATCGCATTCTGGGCTTCCGTCGCTCCATCGTCATTGGTGGCGTATTGATGGGTATTGGCTACCTTATGTTGGCTATACCGCACAATTTAACCACATTTTACGCGGCTTTGTTCGTGATGATTTTGGGAAATGGATTTTTCAAGCCCAATATTTCCACCTTACTCGGTAATTTGTACAACGACGAACGCTACAAAACCCTAAAAGATGATGGCTACAGTATTTTTTATATGGGTATCAATGTCGGCGCGTTGATCTGTAATTTTGTTGCCGCATACTTGCGCAATAATTATGGTTGGGGCTATGCTTTTGCAGCCGCAGGTATCGGTATGTTTATCGGTGTTGGAGTCTTTATTTCAGGATGGAAACACTACGCACAAGCCGATGTAAAAACCCAGGTAGCAGCCTCAGAAGCAGGCGTTGGTGCATTGCTTTCTTCAGTACTATTACCCGCTATTGTTACAGGTATTGCGGCATGGAATATACCCGGTAATCTTTTTGGTTCCGACTCCACAGACGCGTTTCTCTTTGGCGCTTTGCCCGTTATCGGTTTCTATATTTGGACGCTGATGAAGGCTTCTAACGACGAAAAGCCACGCATACGTGCGTTGTTGGCCGTTTATGCCATTGTAATTGTCTTTTGGGCGGTGTTCAAACAAAATGGTACCGCACTCACTACTTGGGCCGAATTTTACACGGATCGTTCAATGGTACCTGCTTTGGAATCCACCGCCAAGGCATTAGGGGCAACTCAAACGATTAAAATGGAAAATGGCACGTATCCTATTTACGATAACCAATTCCGAACCCATAAAGATGCTGATGGAAAAATAGCGAAATCGACGGATATTATGAACCCTTATTTTATCAATATTCCTGAAAATGAGCGTCCTGCGCCGGGAACAGAGGTAAAATTGGTCTCCACAGAGATCTTCCAGTCGGTCAATCCTTTCTTTGTCATTGTCCTCACCCCGCTCGTTATTATGGCGTTTGCGTGGCTCCGAAAACGCAAAAAAGAACCTACAACACCTGGGAAAATCAGTTGGGGACTCATAATCACAGCTTTATCCACCCTTATTACCGTATGGGCTGTACATGCCTGTAATAATGGTGCCGAAAAATCATCGGCTTGGTGGATCATTGCTACTTACTGCGTCATTACTTTTGGCGAACTTTGCCTAAGTCCAATGGGCTTATCTATGGTTTCCAAAATGGCTCCCCCTCGTATTGCAGGTTTGATGATGGGCGGATGGCAATTGGCTACTTCATTGGGGAATAAATTATCAGGGGTATTGGCTAAAATGTGGGACACTTACGACGATAAATCCAATTTCTTTTGGGTCAATTTTGTATTGCTTTCTATCGCTTCATTGGTATTGTTGGCGATGATGAAATGGCTCAATAAGATATTTAAGGAATCGGGCGTTTATTAGGCATTTAATTCTCATTCCTTAACTCATATAACAAATTATATCATGGCTAAGCAAAAATTTACAAAAGAGCAGCAAAAAGCGAACGATGCCGAAGAAAATCGGAAGTTTTTAATGATTGTAGTCATTGCAACCATTGTTTTGGTCGCATTGATGTATTTTATTTTTAGTTGATTCAGTACACGGAGAAGAGCCCTTGGCTCGGATTGTATTGTTAAGCGCCGTCAGGCTCGGCACATATTGTAGCGGTGGATTTCAATCCGCCTTAATGTTGCACAACCATTGGAGTGCCGTAGGCTCGGCACACATTCCATTATTCCAAATATTTAAAATGTATTATTCATAATATGGTACCTTGAATATATGAAATAATATGTATGGAGCCTAAGGCACTCTATAGCTTGTGCTGCGTCTGTTCAGCGGATTATAATCCGCCGCAACAATATGAACCAAGTCTAACGGCTCTTCAAGTATTTGGACACAAATACTTATATTGTGTGCTGGCAGGTTTAAATATACCTCCTACTTTATTATTGTTTGGATATCCATTGGGAAGCGATCTAGGCACCCCAATCAACTGCATATTTACTGGAAATACCGTGTGGTTATTTGCTTTTTGGGGCTAAAACTGGGAAAGCATGCGTCAATGTTGCTTTGGTTTGCGCATTCTGGAACACCAGCGGCACTTTTTGCGGCTTGGCTTTGGGCGAAATAAGGAGCGTTACGCACAAATAATTGTCGCTATCGTCCCGTTCTGTTTTTAGGATTTTTATTCCGGGTGCTTTAGCGCCTAAAGTCACCTCCATTTTGGCAATATCCTTTTGGTGAAACTGAATTTCAACAGTATTGTCCACCATACCTGTCCACCAATGGGCGGGTTCTACGCGCACCTCTTGGTAGAGCGAAACAAGGCGCATAGGGGTAGCAACAGGGTGTGGGTTGCGGCACGACCCTGTCAATGACAGTACAAAAAGTATGGCGTGGAATCGAATCGTGTTTATAATCATAGCGAAATTATTTGTATGTGTACATTTAGGAAACCTTCAAGGTTTTTGTAAACGTAAAACCCTTTTTACCCCATCATTAATGTGCAAATATAGATTGGATTGGCAGAAGCACCACATTTTACCCAAGATCATGTATCTTTTCCAACGCCAACCGAATCAACTTTCCTATCGATTTTGCCGGATTTTTGCTAAATGTGCCTTTACTCCTATTGGCCAATATCACACTCAATGAGATGGCCTTATGCCCCAGCAAATGCGACAAACCCAAAATAGCCGCCGTTTCCATTTCCAAATTAACGATCTTCTCACCCTGATAATCAAACTGTTGCAACAAATCGAGATAACCCGGAAAACGCACAGGTGCACGCAACTGCCGACCTTGCGGGCCATAAAAACCAGCATTCGTAGCAGTAATACCCCGATGAAAATCCGCAGACACCAATTGCATTAAAGTACGATCCGCAGGAGCAAAATAAGGTGCCAATGGGAAATCCCACTGACCCGCACAATGCATACGCAACGCCACAACCGCAGCGTGATGACACAAGTCTGGCGCATCATAAAACTGCAACAGTCCATCCAGTCCAAAAGCCCCTGTACTGGCCACAAAACTATCCACAGGCAGCACCTCCTGCAATCCACCAGTCGTGCCTAACCGAATGATTTTCAAGGAAGTAGGCTTGGCTAATGGTTGTCTATTTTCAAAATCAATATTAACCAAAGCATCCAATTCATTGAGTACAATATCAATATTATCGGGTCCGATACCAGTCGAAATGACCGAAATCCGTTGACCGCCCAACCACCCCGTATGCGTAACAAATTCGCGCCGCCGCACCCGATGCTCCACACGATCAAAATGGCGACTCACTTTGGCTACCCTTTCCGGATCGCCCACGGTAATGACGGTATTGGCCAATTGCTCGCGGTGTAACCCCAAGTGGTAGATACTGCCGTCTTTATTGAGAATAAGTTCTGCGTTGTTCACAATTTATACTTTTGAATACGTTCTGAATTGTAAAGGTACAAAAAACCGCCACAAGCCACTACCTTTGCTCTTATTATGCTATTCCTTTACACCATTGCCACACATCTCTTGTCCTTCGGGATGCGGGTAGCCGCGTTCTGGAACAAAAAAATACGCCTTGGACTCGAGGGGCGCAAAAACTGGCGCACGGTATATGCCCAACAGTTCCAGCCCAATGGTAAAGTACTGTGGATGCACGTGGCGAGTTTAGGCGAATTTGAACAGGGCAGACCTGTTGTAGAAGCATTTCGGGTGCTATATCCCGATTGGAAGATCGTGCTGACCTTCTTTTCGCCATCGGGTTTTGAAATGCGCAAAAATTATGCTCACGCCGATTTTATAGCCTATTTACCCCTTGATACCCCTTCCAATGCCTCCGATTTTTTAGATTTAATACAGCCTAATTTGGCTATTTTTGTTAAATACGAATTTTGGCCGCATTACCTCCTTACCCTTAAAAAAAGAAACACCTCTACCCTACTTATTGCCGCATTGTTCCGTCCCGAACAGCCGTTTTTCAATAGATATGGTGCATTTTGGAAAAAAATGATCTTTTGCTTTGAGCATATTTTCACCCAAACTCCACAGTCGGCACAACTACTGCAATCTATTGGTTATCAGAACATTACCATTGCTGGTGATACCCGTATCGACCGAGTATTACAGATAGCAGCAAATGCCCCAAAGCAGCCCACCATAGCAACATTTACCCAAGATGCAGTTGTGTTGGTGGTGGGGAGTTCCTGGGGCAAAGACGAAGATTTGCTCCTCGAAGCCCTGAGGCATCCTTCCTTATCGCATTGCAAGGTCATCTGTGCACCGCATGAGCCTTCGCCCGCACACGTGGCGCGCCTGCAAAGCCTTTTGGGTATAAAAGCCATTACCTATAGTGCTGCAACACAGGCCATCCCGCTCCTTGTTACCACCTTTCAATGGCTCATTATTGATAATATTGGTATGCTCAATACCTTGTACAAATATGGTGATTTTGCTTATATCGGCGGTGGATTTGGACAAGGTATCCACAATACATTGGAGCCTGCGGCGTTCGGATTACCCGTTATTTTTGGGCCTAAATACCATAAATTTGAAGAAGCCAAACAACTCGTCGCGCATCAGGGTGCTTTCTGTGTACACAACAGCACCGAATTACAACAGGTACTGATGCAACTTTTAGAGCCTGATTTCCGAGAAGCAGCCGCTCAAAAAACGAAGCAGTATTTGGAAGAAAATAAAGGTGGGACGGCTGCGGCAATGGGTCTCATTAATAAAAAATTAAATTTAAAATGAAAAGCCTTAAAAAAAATTGTATTTCCATTGTTTCATTTGCACCAATTCAACAAAACACCCTATCTTTGCGCCCGCTAATGATTTCGTAGTTCAACGGATAGAATAGAAGTTTCCTAAACTTTAGATATGGGTTCGATTCCCGTCGAGATCACTACTATTTTTATATATGCCTCTGTTTATACTTCCTTTTTTGGGGTAAAAACAGGGGCTTTTTGTTTTTATATTGCGTACATTTTTTTATTTTTATTCCATTGTTAGATTTTAAATATGCGATAAGGTATTGATTTTCAATTGTTTTTGTGTTTATTTTTATTTAACGTAAAAAGAAAACAAAAAAATAATTATAAAAAGCGGTTACAAAACAAGTTACTCTTCTGATTAATGACAAAAATATTTTACCCTAAGCATATTTTTTTGCATTAATTTGCCCCAAAATAACCTGTATGCGTAGTTTATTCCTAAAAGCATTTATTAGGAGGAGTCAGCACAAGTGGTTGAATTATCCTCACGCTGCTGCGTTGTTTGAAGGACTGGCAAAGGAAGAAGATGAGGCGATCCAGTATTTGTATAGCCGTATTTCAGGCTCTGTTATTAAGATCGGGAACGGATATGGGTTATTGGAAGAGGATATAGAGGAACTGTTGGGCGATTGTATTGCCACGCTGTTGCTAAAAATAAGGAGTGGTCAATATGTTTTTCAAGGATACGATCCGGCCACGTATGCCATTGAAATTGCCAAAAACAAAGTACGGCATTTTAAAAAAAGGAATACCGTGGAGTGGAGCGAGGTGATGGATATACCGGAGGAAGAGCCTAGTTTTACGAACAAGGAATCGGTGGAGGTATTGGAACGGTTATTGTCGCATTTGGGTGAAAATTGCCAAAAACTGATCCGGTTAAAATACCTCGAAGGCGTGCGCGATAAAGATGCAATTGAACAGCAATTGACCCAATATACCACTGTAGATGCACTAAAAACCCATCGGGCACAGTGCATGAAAAAACTGGTAGAAATAGGACAAAAATATGCGGATTCGATCCGTTCATTATAAAAATCACAACTAAACCAACAACCAGCAACTTATGAGCAGTGAAAGATTTTACATTAGAAATAGAGCCTTATCTATTAGGCGAACTCAAAGGGAGCGACTTAGCCGACTTTGAGCAGGCACTGTTGTCGGATCCCGAACTGGTGCGTCAAGTGGCGCAACACCGAGAAATGCAGCAGCGACTCTTAGGGATGCAGGTGCGCAAAAAAGTAGATTTTGCGCTGGCAACTGCACCCAATCCTTCCAATTCTTACCACTGGTTATGGGTGGTGGCCGTTTTGCTATTGACCCTAGCAGCGGCTTTTTGGTATATGCGCTCGGTAAAAACAGAAGCACCTACACCACCCGATGTACCGCTACAAACTCCGCTTCCTAGCACACCCCAAACTATCCTAGATACTACCACACAGGCCTTACCTGTGCCGCCTTCTATGGCACAAAAGCCCGTAAAAAAGCAAAAAAACACACGTATCGTGGATACTCGTTTGGTGGCACTCGCACAGGAATACCAAGCACAACCTACCGATATATTATTCCGAAGTACGGGTGGGCAAAGCACTGCGCTAACGAATCTACAACGTGCCTATCAGGCATATACCGCAAAAAACTATCGTTTATCCTACACTCTTTTACAAGATGACACTGCACTTGGTACCGATGATAGTGGCCTTTTTTTGCGCGCCAATGCACGGTTTCGCGCTGGTTTGTACGCTTCCGCTAGACAAGATTTCAATAAATTGAGCAATAGTTTCCAGTTTCGGCACGAGGCGCGTTGGAATATATTACTGTGTGATATGGCACAAGGCAAAGATGTTAAGGCTGCTCTGGAGGTAATGGTTCAGGATGTGGATTTTCCTTTTAATGATGCTGCTCGGCGGTTGATGGTCGGGTATTTGGGGTGACTTGATGTGTTTTTTAGGTGTTTGTTACGAAAAAAATCGAAATATGGGGCAAAGATATGGCCTTGTTAGGGAAGTTGGAGATCTTGGGTCAGTAGGACTCTAATTCTAACTAAAAACAACCTCGTCCAAGCAGCACACCCGCACTACTTGGACGTGGCTCCTCCCATCCCTACAATTTCACCAATTTAATCTGTTGCCGTACACCACCGAACACTACAAAGACTCAAATAAAAACTGCATCATCAATTGATTTTGAATGCTTTGCAGATAGTATGTATGCTGTTCTACCCCAAAAGTGGATACCAAGTACCTAAAGACCGATACCCAAAGCCTAACACTCTGCGGTTCACACTTTTTCTTCCCTATGCACTATCTTTGCCCCCATGGACAACAAGGATCAGCCCATTCATACTTTTTACGCAACACGAAGTGCTATAACCCAAAGCACGTGGGCTGGAGCATTGGTTTTTTATGTCTTACTTATCTTTTTTAAAGGCTACCTTTACGGCGATTCGGATCATATTGATCTGTTGTCGTATGTGCAATATTTGATAGACCCACGGCTCTATCCTTCCGATTTTTTTATACAGCAAATAGCCCAGCATTTCCCTAATGAGCGTTCATTTTTGGCCATACTTTTGGCCAGTACGGGGAGTTATTTAGCATGGGTTTGTTTTTTTGCACATGCTTTTTTTGGGGTATTGCTTATTGTGGCTTTGTTCCGACTGGCGCACCGATATATTGCCGAAAAAGCGTTGGTGTGGTTTGCTTTATTTTTTTTACTCTTTCCATTGTCTTTTTTTACGTTGGGTGGTAATGACCTAATTTACAATTTATTTGTCAATAGTAATCCCGCTAAGGCCTGTGGTGCATGGGCATTGCTATTTTTTTTACAAAAAAGATATCGGAATTATACGGTTTTAGCCATATTATCCACTTTTTTTCATCCGATGGTCGGTCTGCAAGTATTTGTATTGACGGTGATGGCATATACAATAGATACCATTAAAAATGGTGTTCCATGGCAAAGGAGTATGTTGTTGGGTATATGTGCGTACATCTGTACTGCCGGGCTGTTTATCGCATCTATTTTTTATAATTATCAATCTCAACCTATATCAGGTGCGTTACTGACCGAAATTATTGGCTTTCGGCTGCCACATCATTTTATCCCTTCGCAGTTTGGTTTGTTGAATTATCTGTTGTTAGTGCCATTGTTTATGGGAGGGTTGCTGTACTTTTTTCGGCGGGACAGTATGGTTTTTTATCTATTTTTGAGCAGTTTGGTAGCAGCGGTTGCTTATATTATAGGTGTCGAATGGCTACATTGGTCGGTATTGTTTACGACGCAATGGTTCAAGACCACGATTTGGATCAAGGCATTTTCCGTGTTTGCGTTGGTGGCTATGTTGGGCCAATATATACCCCGTATTTTATTCTATTGGTATGAAAAAGGGCGTGTTCCTGTGGCAATTATACTCTCCTTATGCCTTATCGTGATCATGCTGCGTTACCCAGAAGGACTGGTAGGTAAGCGGGTTTATCATTTCCCTTTTTCAAAATATACGCTTACTGATGAAGTGGATATAATGCAACAAATACGGCAAAAACTGCCCAATGATGTACTTTTGGTACAGCCTGGCAGCATTTCTTCCCTCAAGTTTTTTGGTGCGCGCAGTAGTTATGTCGATGTAAAAGCCGTGGTGCACCAACAGCAAGGATTTAAAGAATGGTATAAGCGGGTAGGGCAAGTATATGGTTTGAATGCCAACAACCGCGATAATTCAAAAATGTTGTTCTACCAAGCAGATGACCAATTTTACAGCCGCACTACTGAGCATTTTTCTGCTTTAAAAACGGAAGGAGTGACCCATATTTTGACCTTGCAATCGCACAATTTGAATTTCCCAGTAATACTTGAAAATAATACGTACAAAGTATATCAGATGCAATAAAAATAGCAATACCTTTGTTGCATCTAATCTGCTTAAAAAAAGGTAAAAACTTAGCCGCTACCATTTCGGCCAAAAAAGTAAATTAGTAATTACCCAATACCACACTACACACACATCACTCCTGTATTTTTTCACAACAAAATTTATACACTACCGCTTTATGGATAAATCATATATCCTCAACACCTATCCTTGGCTCTATGACAATACACCCAAGCAAGTTATCATGGGCGATGACTTGGATGCTGTACTGAGTACCGTCTTGTACTTGAAAAACAACCCCAATGCGCAATTGGTTGGTATTTATTCGGGTTATAGCACATTGTTTTTTAATCCAGAGGTAGATCCGTCCAATTGTGTTTATATCGATTTGGATATTTATCACCACAAATGCCGCTCCTTAGGCCACCATATCGTCCGGATAAATGATGCTGATGCGTTAACAGGTTTTTCTAATAGTTGCAACCTAAATGAATTGGCAGGGCGTTCTTTGAGTCAGAATTTTGAACAAAAATACCCCTTAGGGACAGTTCATTTTTTAATGTGGCTGTACAATACAGATTTGCCACAATTGCGTTTTGCCGAGCCGTTGATTTGGCTAGTGGATTCGTCGTTTATTAATGGTCAATCACATCGCTTTCGCAAAAACATGGGGAATTGGATCTATAATTTGATGCCGGCGGAAACACTAAAACGAGGTTTTTTTGCCATTGATACCCCCGAATTTGAATTTGAGGTGGAGGCATTACAAAATTATTTAAAAGAGTGCGGTCTCAATAAAGGGTTTGGGCAAGTGCAGTCCAGATTTATGAAATTGAGTGGTTTTCAAGGTCAGCCAAGCAACAAAGCGGGCGCAGAAGACCTATTAGAATGGATCGGCAAGATGGTGCAAATAGTAGCAATATTAATGGATTGGCAAGTCGATCCTAACCAAATTAATATTGCGGATTTAGGTGGCGCCTTAGAAGGTAAACGAGGTACTAATTCCGTAGTTTCATTGTTAGCACCTGGCCAATTAGATCGGTTTTTGGAAGAACGACAAGTGTTCTCTTATGTGTTCCCGTTTAAAAGTTCAATTAACTTGACCCGTTCTATCCAAATTTGATCGTTTTTGTAACTCGAATATTTGTCGCATTACTTATGTCTAGGCAAAGACTAGGGTTACTTTCTTTTTCTTAAAGATTTTCTTGTTCAATACCTGCCTAATGCGATTCATGGGCAGGCTACACGTATATAGGCAGCACACCAAACGCATTGACAACATCCCCCTAATATTATATGTTGTTTCAAACTTGTATTTAGCGCTTTTTTTTAATTATTATTGCTTTATTTTTAAATTTTCAGAATATTATTGGTATTTATAAACAATATACAAGTAGTGTGTTTTTTGCAATACCTTGCGCCCGATTTTTTACTGTGTACTACTGTCATTAATCATCACATTTTTCACTAACTTAATCAATTTATGTTGAAGCACACATTACACATTTTATTGGCTCTTCTATTTCTGGGCTTTCAGGCCACTGCGCAAAATCGTACGGTAACCGGAAGGGTTGCTAGTTCCGATGGGGAAGTCCTCGCAGGGGCTACTGTTTCTTTGAAAGGCGCTACTGGCGGTACATCTACCGATGTCAATGGCGGTTTTTCACTGAGTGTACCAGCAGCCATTACAACGCTGCGTTTTTCTTATACGGGTTACGACCCAATCGAAGTGGCTATTCCTGCCAGCGGTGCTATGGCCGTGGTGATGAATACCTCTTCCAGTACTTTGGGCGAAGTAGTAATCTCTACGGGTAGCCGCTCTAACCAGCGTACCATCACAGATTCTCCATTGCCGATTGATATCCTTTCTGCTCGGGATATTCAATCCACTGGTCAAATGACTTTTGATAAGGCGTTACAATACCGCGTTCCTTCGTTTAATACGGTAAATACACCAGTAAATGACGCAACGGCCTTATTGGATCCTTACGAAATCAGGAATATGGGGCCAAGCCGTACCTTGATCCTTATCAATGGCAAACGCAAAAACATGAGTTCGTTGTGTTATATCCAAACATCTCCAGGTCGTGGTGAAACAGGTGTAGATATTTCTGCTATCCCAACCGATGCCATCAAGCGCGTGGAAATATTGCGCGATGGTGCCTCTGCTCAATATGGTTCTGATGCCATTGCAGGTGTAATGAACATCATTTTGAAGGACAAATTTGAGTATGGTTCTGTTACCCTAAATTCAGGTATTACCCACAAAGGCGACGGCGAAATGATCGGTATTAGTTTGAACAACGGCGCTAATTTTGGTGAAAAAGGATTTGTCAATTACACCATTTCTTTACAGCGCCAAGCATTGGCCAACCGCCCCGGTGTTGTAGATGCTCAAGGTGAAGCCAATGACTTTGGTGCTAACCTTAGCGATGTGCAGTCTTTCTTAACTAAGTTCCCTGATGCAGGTAATATCAATGGCCAGCCAGAAACCTCTGCTTCTAAGTTCTTGGTCAATGGTGGTATCCCTATGGGTGATAATACCGAAATGTACTATAATGCTGCTTATGTTTACAAAAAAGTAAACAGTTTTGCAAACTATCGCACACCTTATTGGCGTACAACAGATGATGGTCTTTTGACACCAGCAGGCCAACCCTATATCGGCTATGTGCCTACTTTTGAAGGTGACCTGAACGATTATAACGGTACAGTAGGTTTCAAAAACACTTCGAATGGCTGGACAAGCGATGTTAGTTTTACAACAGGTGGCAATAGCCAAATTTACACTGTTGCTAATTCGCGCAACCGTGATTTGGGCAAAAACAGCCCAATTTTGTTCCGCCCAGGTGGTTACAAGTTTGAGCATAATGTAGGTAATATTGATGTGAGCCGTCAATTGTTGGACAATTTGTCTTTTGCATTTGGTTCGGAGTTCCGTAAGGAAAAATACACTGTAGTCGCAGGTGATACCGCTTCTTACTCTGGTGGAGGAGCCGATTCATTCCCTGGTACTCGCCCTGAGAATGCTGGCGAATCTACCCGTTTTAACTTTGGTGGTTACGCCGACCTTGGTTTCGATATCACAAAAGATTTATTGGTAAACGGTACTGCACGTGTAGAGCGTTATAGCGATTTTGGTAATGCATTTGTATGGAAATTGAGCTCTCGCTACAAGATTGCTGATGGTTTGGCTACGGTTCGCGGTTCGGTTTCTACCGGTTTCCGCGCTCCAACGCTGCACCAGACTAATCTTCAAATTGCACAGGCATCTTTTGTACCTGGTCAAGGTATCCAAACTAAAGGTATCTTCAACAACCGTTCTGCTCAGGCATCTTTGTTGGGCGTAGCGCGTTTGAAGCCAGAAGAGTCCACCAACCTTACTTTTGGTGTTGGTTTGAATCCTACAAAGAACTTGAACATCTCTATTGATTATTATAATATTGCAGTGAAGAACCGTATTATTTTGGGTTCTGAAATTCTGCCAACTGGCGATCCTGCTAATTTGCTCGATCAAGTAATGACTAACAATGGTATTGTTGCGATCAGTTTCTTCTCTAACGGTATCAACACCAAAACAAGTGGTTTGGACTTTGTAGTGAACTATCGCGGCCTCCAATTGGGTAAAGGCAAAATGGGTATGAACGTAGCGGCTAACTATACGATTGAGAATGATCTTGATGGCGATGTTATTAATCCAGATCTTGTTGAACGCGCTGGTAAGTCTATTTTTGACGAAACACAACGCGCATTATTGTTCTCTTCTCGCCCACAATACAAAGCAATTCTTGGTTTTGATTATGTTATCGGTAAATTTGGTATCAATTTGAACAATACGTTATTTGGTCCAACTAGGTTCCGTCAGGCTGGTTTGAACAGCAATTTGGAAACTGTATTCGTGCCTAGAGTTGTTACTGATTTGGGCTTCAATATCCAATTGGCGAAAAACGTTAGTTTTGGCCTTAATATCCAAAACATGTTCAATGTAATGCCTAAATGGGAATTGAAAGCACTTAATGCTGCTGGTGAAGCCGTTTTGGCAGATGCGGCAGCCGTAAAAGCCAACGTAAATGCAATTACGTTCAATGGTCGTTACTCTAATGTAACTTATGATGGTTCTCACTTCAGCCAATTAGGTTTGACTGGTGCTGCGAACTTGACGGTTCGTTTCTAGTAAATATTTAAGGGGAGGCTGTTTTATAATCATTTAACATTTAAAATTAAGCGTTTAACATTTAAAATTAATATTCAATAAATTTTAAACGTTAAATTTTAAATGTTAAATTTTCAATGTTAAATCAATTATAGAACAGCCTCTTCATTTTTACCATACCTATGACTATTCCCACACATCCGCTACACGAACTTAGTCCTCTGCACTTTAATATTGAACGGATTGACCATATAAATGGTTATAATCCAACGAGTTTTCACCGCCACGATTATTTTGAAATTTTCCTGTTTAAGGAAGGTGGCGGCGTACATCACATTGATTTTTTTGCGGTGCCTGTCTTACCTAATAGTATTCATTTTGTGACACCTGGCCAGGTACACCGATTAGAACGGGCCAACCAGTCTAGTGGGTTTGTACTGCTTTTTAGCACCGATTTTTTTGCCGTTTCGCCCGATAGCACCGATTTTCTGTTCCAATATCCACTTTTTTATAATAAAACAGGGAATCCAACGCTTACATTACCCGAAGATGGATTTGCACACCTTTTACAATACGTAGAGTCTATGTTGAAGGAATTTGCAAATTACAGTCCCCAAAAAAAACGTATTTTACAATCGTATTTGAATATATTCCTTTGTCGTTGTCAAGATTGGGTAGAAATACAACAAGTCGATCCTCCTGAAAAAACACCCTTACTCGATCTTTTTCACCAATTACAGATCGCTATTGAGCAAAATTATGCTTCCAAACATCAGGTAGAGGAATATGCAAAAATACTATTTGTAACCGCCCGGCAACTCAATAATGTTGCTCAAAAATACGCAGGAAAAACACTTTCTCAGATGATACACGAGCGTATTGTGATCGAAGCCAAACGATTATTGCGGTATTCGGGAAGCCCAATTGGTGTTGTGGCCGAACAACTTGGTTTTGAGGATATAGCGCATTTTAGTAAATTTATCAAACGGCATACCGGACAAGCACCGAGTGAGTGGCGCGGATTGGTTAAAATAGACAAATAATACGCGCAAAACGGCAAACAGGACTTGGTATTTTGCCCCCAACTTTGCAGTATTATTTAAGTACAAATTTTTTCATTTAACAAACTACAATTATGCACAAACTACTCCTCTGCTGCTGCCTTGTCGCCAGCATTTTATCTACTACACATGCGCAGTGGGCCAATATCACGCCAACTAGCGTACAATCCATTCAGACGATTTCTGTCATAGATGCGGCCCAAGCCGTCGTTTTATCGAATGATTCTTTGCCTTTTTTATATTATACGAAAAATGGCGGTGTTACATGGGTAACCAAAAATCTTCCCATTTGGTTGGATAGCGATCCAATGCGCATTAGATCTATTCAGTTTTTGGACGCGCAACATGGATTTGCGTATGGAGATTGGCTCGTGAATGGTGGTGTTTACCAAGGTGGTACCGAAAGTTTTGCCTTATACAGCACCAATGATGGCGGTGATACATGGACGCTTTTACTGCCTGAAATACCAACGGAGGGTTTTATTAATCTCAATTCATTGCATTTTTTCAATACGTTGCAAGGTGTTTATTCGGCCACTACCGGACTTGGATATACGTTAATCAAAACAACAGACGATGGTGGCCTCACTTGGCAAACAAGGGATACCATATCTAGTTGGGAGCAAAGTAGCCATTTCAAGCAAGATGGTTCGGGGTATTCCGTTAGGTACGATTATCATTCCACAACCTACTTATTGTACGAGGTAACGGATTTTGGTAAAACATGGACATCGTTGGGCATTGCAGGAACGAGTGCCAATTGGCCCGAACAACGCAAAGGACTTTGGTTTGATCAGCATTTGTATATCAATGATTTATGGGCGTTTCGGAGTAGAGCAGATTTACAAAATCCGGGGACTGATGACGATATTTATTACATCGATCAATCTGTGGATGGCGGAGCCAATTGGAAAGAAGATTTTTTTGAATCACCTCTTGCGCCTATTCAAAACTTGGTCGTCGAAAATGAGGTGGTTTGGCTTCATACTTATCGCGATTTGTACCGCCGCGATCTTTCGGTGGGCACACAGGATATAGATGCGGGGGTATCATTTAGTATTTTCCCCAATCCTGCAAAATCTGCCAGTAAGGTTCAAATCTCAACTCAATCCAAATTAGATGCAGCAATTGATATTCAGTTATATGCTGTAAATGGCCAGTTGGTGCATGCACAAAAATCTTTTTTACAAGCGGGTAATATTACGGTAGCGTTACCAGCATTGGCTGTTGGTGCATATAAAATGCGGGTTGTTTTGGACGGTAAAGTGTTGGGGAGTACGGTTGTATCGGTACAATAGATGGTACAACCAATTAGAAAATAGGAATCAATTTATTCCAGAAATGGCCCTCAATCAAGTAATTTAATTGCCTGATTGAGGGCCATTTCTGGTGTAACGCGAGTACGGCAACGGTTATCGCCCCAAATACAATCGGTGCGGTGACAGTTGCCACATGGCAAATCATCGGAGGTAAATCCGTAAGATTTTTCGCCTAACGGAATACCCTAAGAACTCGGCGATGCCCCAAGAAAACCAATAGCAGGCACGTGATTGATCCAACTAACGTGTAGCAAACCACCATGTTATCGATAAATCCCCTACCTGAGTGGCATCATTATTTGATTTACATTAACAACAACGATATATCAAAAACAAGTTTGCCTACGTTTTTAGCCCGATTTTTTTTCATTCTTTAACCGTATCGGAGCCGCGCTTTTCCAGCATTCCGCATTAATTAATCGTGTTTTTATGTTGACTTATCCGTCCTCTGCCCAAACGTGGTGGAGTTCTTTAACCCATTTATTGTACCCTCAACTTTGTGTGGCTTGCAATGCCGCACTTACCACTTCAGCCAATCAATGTTTTTGCTTTAAATGCCGCGCCGAAGTAGATCACGTTGAATTTGATTACCAGCAAAACGAAGTCCTCGATCGCTTGTGGGGGCGAGTGCATTTGGAATCTGCCGCATCTTTGTATTATTTCAAGAAAAAAAGCCCTGTGCAGTGGGCTTTGCACCATTTGAAGTACAGCAATCAACCTGAAATCGGGAAACGATTGGGTCGTTTATTGGGGCAAAAGTTATCAAAATCGCCGCATTTTCAGGATATTGATGGGATTGTACCTGTTCCATTGCACCCTTTAAAAGAGCGTTTACGCGGCTATAATCAGAGTATGGCATTTGCACTAGGATTGGCCGAGTCTATGCAGGCTCCAGTGCTGGGGCGTGTGCTTGTTCGGAATACTTTTACGGATTCACAAACGCGGAAACATCGTTCGGATCGTTTTGAGAGTGTAGGCGAAGTGTTTTCGATCGTCCGCCCAGATCTAGCAAAAGGAAAGCACCTGCTTTTGGTGGATGATATTTTGACCACTGGTGCTACGATCGAATTTTGTGGAAATGCCCTGTTACAGGCGGAAGGGGTGAAGGTTTCGGTGGCGATGATTGCGGTGGCTTCTTTGGAGCGGTGACTTCGGCTTCGCTCAGTCACCGTGCTCACATTAAGTCTAAATTTTGATTTTACTCATTTTTCGTATTTTAGTCTTTGTTTTTATACTATTTTGATTGTCAAGTACAGGTGGTGACTTCGGCTACGCTCAGTCACCGTGCTCACTTTAAGTCTATACTTTAAGATTGTTGAATAAATATGAAATAGTACGCAAAAAGTACAGATCAAAGTATAAGTTTAAAGTGAGCACGGTGACTGAGCGAAGCCGAAGTCACAGCCCTAAAAACTATTTTTATCTTTTTCCCGTATGTACCTTTACATTTTAAAGATAAAAAATTTGCAAAGATGCGTAATACAATACTTTTTCCACTTGCCCTATTTACCATTGTGCTCGTTTGGTTTACCTGCACCAATTGCCGCACAATTCGCCGCAGCACCGATAGTCGCCCCATAACGCATGAAATATGGGACGGTTTGCTCAAAAAACACGTTGCAGCCGATGGTTTTGTCGATTATAAAGGGTTTATTCGGGATAGTGCGGCGTTGAATGTTTACACAAAACTACTGTCTTCGGCCCATCCGAATGATAAAAACTGGAGCCGTAACGAGCAAATGGCCTATTGGATCAATGCTTATAATGCCTTTACTGTACAGTTGGTTACCCGCCATTATCCAGTGGAGAGTATCAAGGATATTAAGCGCGGTGTTCCATTTGTGAATACCGTTTGGGATCTGAAATTTATCAAAATAGAGGGTTTCACCTATGATTTGAACAATATTGAGCACAATATATTGCGTCCAGTATTCAAAGATGCGCGGGTACACTGTGCAGTCAATTGTGCGTCCTACTCCTGCCCTCCCTTGCGTGCAGAAGCCTATACCGCAGCACGACTTGATGAGCAATTGACAGATGGTGTGCGTAATTTTTTGAAAGATACACTGCGCAATAAGATTACGCCTGAACGCGCCGAGGTTTCAGAAATTTTTAAGTGGTTTAAAGGCGATTTTGAGGATAGCGAAGGCTCTGTGCGTGCTTTTTTGAAGAAATATGCCTCGGTCAATATCACCGATCAAACAGATATTTCGTATATCGATTATAATTGGTCTTTGAATGATCGGGGTAAATAAGGAATTTCATTGTTTTCAAGTTCCTTTATGTACTTTTGCCACGATTTATTAAAAAGATTATGGCAAAAAAAAATACTACCAAAACTGCTGCATCCAGCGTCGTTAATACGCCAAGCGCACCTATTTCGTCCACTACAACCGCTCCCGTGGAATGGTATCCGTGGGCATTAGCGGCGTTAGCGTTCTTTTTGTATTCCGTTGGGTTTAGCAATCCGATGGTAGCGATGGACGACCATACGGCTACGATTAATAACCCGGCGGTGACAGATTTTTCCATCTTTGCCCGGTTCAATTTGGGGATGTATGCGCCAGTGACCTGGTTTTTTTATGCTATTGTCCATCAATTGAATGGCGGTACCGACAAGGCAACGCTCTACCACGTAATGAGTGCTTTGGTACATGCTTTTAATGTTTATTTGGTGTATCGTCTGTTCCGAAAATGGGATGCGCCTGTATTGATGGCCGTTTTGGTGTCTTTATTTTTTGCAATACACCCTTTGCAAACAGAAGCCGTTTCGTGGATTGCGGGTTTTAGTACGCCATTATTTGCGTTGTTTACCTTTGTTGCATTGTTACAATGGACCGATCATGTAAAAAGTGGTGTCGCTTTTGGTCGCTCGTATTGGTGGGCATTATTGGCTTTTTTATTGGCTTGTTTGAGCAAATCTGCTGCTGTGATGTTACCATTGTCGCTCGTGGTTTTGGATATATGGTGGAAACGCGACCTATTCAAAAACGCTTTAGAAAAAGTATTGTTTTTTGGTGTTTCGGCTGGATTTGGCGTGCTTACTTTGGTTTCACGTGTGCACGAGGGACATGCCACTTCCTCGGAGAGTATGTATTCGCCGTTCGAGCGTTTCTTTATGGCTTGCCATAGTATATTGTTTTATTGGGCCAAAATCTTTTATCCGTCCCCCTTGAGTGTTTGGTACCCATTTACGAAGACAGCGGGCGGTAGTTTGCCTACGATTTATTTTGTATCGCCTGTTATTTTGGCGGTAATCCTTGGTTTGGCTTTTTGGAAACGCAGAACATTGCCACTGCTTTGGGTAGGTATTTTGTTTTATTTAGCCAATATTGTACTGGCCTTACCCTTCTCCACGCTGGGGACTTTTGAATTGCGTTCGGACCGTTATAATTATATCGCAATACTGGGGATTTTGGCAATTTTGGCTTATTTGCCGATCTATTGCAAGGAAAAACTCGTCAATTTTACCAATATCGCTTATGGTTTATTAGTAGTATTGGGCTTGTTTTGGTTGGTACAAACGGTAAAAAGGATTGGAGATTGGAAAGATACACTCATTTTGCTCAACAAGTCGATGGACGCTTATGGCGATAATTTTGGTAAAGCGTATTATTGGCGTGGTATGGAAATTGGCGACCGTGTAAAATCGCAAAAAGACGTTCAAAATGCAATCAGCGACTTTACAAAAGCCTTGGAAATTAACCCCGAACTCACCGAATGCTACAAATATCGCGGTGCTTTTTATGGTTTTACCAAACAATACGATAAATCCGTAGCAGACCTAACGGCATACTTAAAAACAAAACCCGATGATGCCGAATACCGCTTTAATCGTGGTCTTTCGTACCTCAATCTAAAACAGCCGAACGAGGCAATCGCGGATATGGATCAAACATTGAAGGATAAACCCGATTTTTTTCAAGCGTATTTAACACGGAGTAATGCTTATAGTATGTTGGGCGATTCAACGCGGGCGCAAGCCGATATGAAAGAATATGAACGTAGATCGCAAGAACAGCCTGCTACGCCAGCACAACGGAAGCGGTAGGTTTTAAGTTTACCGTTTTTAAAGGCAGGAACACTCAAAAGAACAAAAGCCTTACCCTCGGTTTGGCCTGATTATTGCAGTGTAGGGATTAGCGTAATTTAGCTCTTTGAGAAGGTATAAAGATGGTTTATATACTTTTTCGTTTATCGTTCATCCCTCATCGTTCATTGTCCCAATGAAATTGTTCCGGTTACTACTTGTTCTTCATTTTTTTTTAATCATCCACTTTAACTTAAACGCCAATTGTACCGTACCATCCTTACTTACGGTCAGCCAGGTATCAGATTCATCGGTCACACTCACCTGGACCGATGTGGGCGATGCTTACCAATTGGAAGTACGTTTATTAAGCCAAACCTTTACAGGCGTGCCCACGCACAATGTGCCAAATGATCCACCATTTACGATCAGCGGCCTTGTTCCAGGCGAACAGTACCGTTTTAGGGTACGCACCGTTTGTACCGCAGGCGGGGAGAGTAACTGGTCCACCGCCCGCAATTTTTCCACCGAAATCAATAACGAGCGGCCTTGTCCCTTGGATTTTACCATTCGGGACACCACCTGCTCCACCACCAGCCAGATTTTTAATATCCATACCCACAATGCGCCCGGTAATGTACTGGGTACTACGGTTTATTTGCGGGGTTTGCGCTTAGGATTGACCCATCCGTGGCGTTCCGATTTGCGTATATGGCTGATCAGTCCCGATGGTACACGTACACAGGTTGTGGGTGGCCTCAATGCAGGGGATCAAAATTTGGGCAATCCCACTGGAAATGGCGGCTGCGGTCAGTACCTAGCGCTTACCGACGACCCTGCTGCACCGCTCCTAAATACCGCCGCCGAACAAGATAATATCACGGGTTTTTGGCGGGCATTGAATCCGCTTTCCATTTTTAACAATGGACAAAATCCGAACGGCATTTGGCAACTCGAAATTTGTGACAGTAAACTCAACCATACAGGTAAATTAAAACTGGTTCAATTGGTGTTTGAAGCCGCTGATTGCGCTGCTCCAAACCAGTTGCAAATATCTGATATTCAACTCAATACAATTAAAGTTGCATGGGCTGCCAGTACAATCACTGGCGATAGCATAGAATTGGTTTATGGTACAAAAGGCTTTTTACCCGAAACCGGCGGCGGTCAACGCCTGCTGCTGGCTGCTAATGCCGTACAACCCTTTACCATCACAGGTTTGAATGGGCTTCAAGATTACGATGTTTTTGTCCGCCAACGTTGTGCACCCGGTTTGTGGAGCAGTTTCTCCGCACCCGCTACCTTTTTTACGGTTTGTCCAGCCCTAATTGTTGAAGATTTTAACGCAATTGGTATTTGCCCAACGGCCTGCACCGATCCTTGCCCATTGCCCAATACCTGGCAAAATGTGCCCGGCGATGACTTTGAATGGAAAGTACGGACAGGACCAGGCATCACTTACCCCACAGCAGGCCCGCCAGCAGCAGTGGGCGGCACGGGTAATTATTTGTTTTTCCGAAATTCGTGTTCCCCAAGTGGCGCCAACGGCAAAAAGGCCATTTTGCGCACCCTTTGCTTGGATATTTCGGCACCATCGGGTACTTCGTGCCATTTTTCGCTCGATATTTATATGTTTACCAAATTGGGACAAATGGGCTCATTAACCCTCGAAGGCAGTACCGATGGTGGTGTCACTTGGTTGCCCATCCAAACTTGGAGCGGTAATCGTGGTAAACAATGGCGGCGCGAGTTCATCAATTTATCCGCTTACAACAACAAAACAGCCTTGTTCCAACTGACCGCAACAGGCGTTTTTGGTGCTTATGGCGATATTGCAGTGGATAACCTGACATTTTATAGCGCAACGCCAGCCGGTACACCCGATTATACTTTTTATCGAGATGCCGATAATGATGGCTATGGCAGCAATACGAACCGTGTGATTGTTTGTTCGCCCAATGCGCCAGTTGGTTTTATCGCCATTTCGGGTGATTGCAATGATAATGCCCCCAATATTAACCCAGCCGCTATCGAAATAAAATGCACCGGTATCGACGAAAATTGCAACGGCAGCGCAGATGATAATACAATTCCTGCACCAGTATTGAATACCCCAAGCCCCGTTTGTCGTGGTGAAAATATTACCCTCAGTGCCAGTTCAACTACTTTTGGGCAATTGTATTGGTTCAATGCAGCCGTTGGTGGACAATTGCTCGGTACAGGTAACACTTTGGCTTTGAATAATTTACAAAGCAATACCAATTTGTGGGTAATCGACAGTTTTGCGGTGGGCGGTTGTAAAAGTACACGTACTCCTATTACGGTAAACGTAGTGCCCAAACCCAATTTAGTACTGGGTATGGCATCCGATATTTGCTTAGGAAACACCTTGAATTTAGGAGATTTACCGATCAATGACTTAAATTTGGTCAGTGGAACACTACGTTTTCACGCTGGTTTTCCCACTAGTTTGGCCAATCAATTATCCAATACCAATGTACAACCCACTGTAACTACCACTTATTTTGCCCAAAAAACAACCAGTAACGGTTGCTTTGATACCGTTTCGATCCCGATTATTGTACACCCCAATCCGACGGTTTCCGTTAGTAATGGCGACAGTTTGGCTTTTTGTAAAGGCAAAAATATCCTTTTGGAAGCAGCAGGTATGGGCAATACGCCATTAGCCTATACTTGGAGCAATGGTTTTAATCAAATAAATGTAAACGTACTGGCCAATGGAACTGGATTTTCCACCAGCACCTATACCGTTACAGTAACCGATGTTTTTGGCTGCACTGCCAAAGACGCGATTAAAATAACGACCCTGCCCGGCGTATCGCAAACGAATGTCATTGGGCTACAAAATGTCAATTTTTGTGGTGGCAACAACGGTAGTATCGCCCTGCAAGCCTTGGATGGATTGGCTCCATATACTTTTAATTGGGCTGGACCGAACCAAAGTAGCGGCAGCGTAACGGGTATTGGAACTTCTGGCGGTTCAATTACTGGGCTCACCCAAGGCGGATACCGTATCACAGTGACCGATGCAACAGGTATTGGGTGTACGATGGTATTGCCGTCGATGGTGATCAATGCGCCCGGTTTAACGGTGAGTACACCCGTCGTAACCCAGCCTACTTGTCCCGAAGGCAAAGGCAGCATCACCCTCAATGTCATGGGTAACACGCCCGTTTATTTGTGGAGCAATAACGCCACCACAGCCGATGTGCAAGATTTGTTGCCCGGTTCTTATACCGTGACCATCACCGATGGCGCGTGCCAACAAGTCATTTCAGATTTGAAAATTATTGCCCCGCCAACGATACAAATACTTCAAAATCAACTTGTTCCAGTGGATTGCGCGGGTAATTCAACGGGTTTGATTGATCTCAATATTACTGGAGGAACAGGCGCGTATAGTTATATTTGGAACGATAATATAACAAGTGCCGATCGGAACAATATTCCAGCAGGTAACTATCAAGTGACCATCACCGATGCCAGCGGGTGCACCAAAGTATCGCCCACATTTACGGTAGCGCAACCCGAACCATTATTGGTCAATACGCAGATTACCGCCGTAAAATGCCATAATGGTACCGATGGTGCAGCGCAAATTGCTATTTCAGGTGGTATATCTGGTTATTTTGTAGAATGGAATACAGGAGCGTTTGCTACTCATCTGCAAAACTTGAGTGCAGGAACATATACTGTCACTGTCATCGACCAAAATGCATGTTCGGTCACCAAAAATATCGTGGTGGGGCAGCCCTCTGCTTTGTCGTTACAAGTGTTAGCACAGCAAAACCCAACTTGCGCTGGAAAACTGGATGGTTTATTGAATATTGGTATTACTGGAGGGACGGGAGGCTATACCTATCTTTGGAATAATGGCGCCACATCAGCACAATTGGCAAATATGGAAGATGGCAAATACCGCTTGTCCGTCACCGATGCCAATGGTTGTATGATACAAAGCCCAATTTATACATTAACCGCGCCACAAGTATTAAAAATCACGCTCAAAGATTTTCAAAATGTAAGTTGCTACAGTGGAAACAATGGCGCAATTGACCTTTCCATCAGCGGCGCAACAGGCGGATTAATGCAGTGGATGAACGGTGTCCCCGTCGCATTTCCCCAAAATAACCTGCTTGCAAATTCGTATCAAATAGAGGCAAAAGACGCGCTTGGATGCGCTTGGGATACCACAATTATCGTGCAACAACCCGAAAGCCCACTGACCCTTTCCGTACAACAAATTGGTACTATTCCCTGTTTCGGAGCGCCAACAGGCAATATCAATATCAAAACCCAAGGCGGTACAGCACCTTATACCTATTTATGGAACAATGGCGCCACCACCGAGGATTTAGATGCAGCATTAGCGGGTACTTACAGCGCGATCGTCACCGATGCCAAAAACTGCCAGGCAGGTATTTTGGATCTGGTATTGACAGAGCCACCACCATTGTCCATCGCCCCTTACGTGGAAGATATTCCCTGTTTGGGCGCACCTTTTGGCAAGATCCTTTTAAGTGTGAGTGGCGGCACCGCACCTTATACTTATCAATGGAGCAATGGTGCCACCACTGCCAATATTTTTGATCTTCCTGCGGGCAGTTACGTGGTCAGTATTTTTGATGCAACGGGATGCTTAACCATTTACGAGCGTTTGGAAATACTGGATAAACGCCTCGATTTTGAAGTGGAATTTGTTGCTTATCAACCCGTTTCTTGCAATGCGCAAGATAATGGTTTACTTACTGCTAAAGTCAAGAATGGAACACCGCCCTACCAGTATTCATGGTCGGCACCCGTGGGTTTACACCCCAATATCGCTACGGATACAGACACTGCCAACGGTTTATCGGGTGGTCAATACAAAGTGACCGTCACCGATGCCGCCGGATGTTTCAGTTCGGCAGGGCCGTTTACAGTAGAGGAAGCACCTCCTGTTGTGGTGCAAGTGACCGCCCCCGCTCCTATTACATGTAAAGGCGCGTCCACGGGCAATATTATGACCAAAGGCGTAGGTGGCGTGCCGTCGTTGGAGTATTTATGGTCGAATGGCGGTACCACTGCCATCATTGATTCGTTATCGTCTGGTTTTTATACCGTAACGATCACCGATACACGCGGATGTACGACGGTTTCTGCCCCTATTTTTGTGCCAGAACCGCAAAATGGGCTGCTCATTACGACCGACCAACTCCAAAATGATGCTTGTAGTACTTCGGAAGGTGCTATTTTAACAACGGCAACGGGTGGTTTTCCGGGTTATCAATATATGTGGAATACCGGAAACAGTACTTCCGATCTGATGAATATTACAGCGGCCACTTATACGCTTACCGTTACAGACCAAAAAGGCTGTTCTCAAACCAATACTTGGACTATCCCACCTGCGCCGCCTGCTATGGTGCTGGCCTCGTATAGTATTACACCTGTGGCGTGCAAAAGCGGCAATAATGGTGCTATTGAAACGGGTATTATGGGTGGCAATCTGCCGCTACAATATTTTTGGAACAATGGTGCGACCGATGCCAATATCAACGGTTTAGCGGCTGGCAATTATCGTGTCACGGTGCTGGATCAGGAAGGCTGCCAATCGGTATTTACTTTGCCGCCTGTCACCGAACCTGCCTTGCCGATTACTGTTACTTCGGTTGCTACGATGGAAACGGGCGGCTTTTCGGTCACCCTCAACTGCAGCGGCGGCACACCCGGTTACGATGCTGTATGGGACAACAGCGCCAATAACCAAACGGGACTAACGGCCAACAATTTGGCGCAGGGCTACTACAATGTGACCGTTACAGACGGGGGCGGATGCACCAAAACCGCGCTGGTCTATGCTGGAACCTCATTGAGTAACGAAGCAGAAAACACCGATCAACAGGTGATGATTACGCCAAATCCTAGTCACGGCGCGGCTTATCTTCAATTTAAAGCACCTGCCACGCGCAACGGAACGTGGCGGTTGTTGCAAATAGACGGACGTGTGGTGGCTACTGGAAATTGGGAAATTGGAGCCGAACGGGTAAAAATTGGAGATGAGGCGCTGGCGGCTGGGGTGTATTTGGTGGTTTTGGGTTGGGATGACGGGGGCGTGGGGGGGCTTCGGATGGTGGTAGAGTATTAGTGGTTGGACTTCCTCTTTAAAGTTGAAATGCTGGTCGTATCAGGAACTATTTTCGCTTAAAAAGCCTTTGAATTTTATCCTTCACAGGCATTTGTTTAAAAAAAATCTCATCTTTGCAGCAGTTTCAGCAACTAAGATAGCGAAAAAATAGTTTTGGCAACTTGAAACACCATTTTAAAACTATGGAAGATAAAAATATCATTATATATAACACACAAGATGGCAAATCATCGGTATCGCTTTTAACCAAAGACGGTACAGTTTGGATGAACCAAAATCAGTTTGCTGAACTCAATTATCAAAATTTTTGACCTGCAATAGATCAATCCACAAGAAAGGTTTGTTGCAAGGTTTGTTTCCTAATATAAATGAAGTAACAGCATGAGCGAAATAAATAATCATATACCGCACTTATTCAGCGATGTTTGCCAAATTATAGATGGCACTCGTAGTCGTTTGGCCGTTACTGTTAATGCAGAGGTTTGTTGGTTGAACTGGCGTATTGGCAAGCGTATAAAAGAAGATGTGCTGTATAATAAACGGGCAGAATATGGAAAGGAAATCGTAAAGCAGTTGGCAGACAAACTAACCTTGCAATACGGCAAAGGCTGGAGCGACCGCAAACTTTTACATTGTATACGCAGTGCGTATATATTTACTGAAGATGAAATTGTATACGCCGTGCGTACCCAGTTGAGCTGGACTCATTTGCGTTCATTAATGTTTATTGATGATGAGCTGAAACGCAAGTTCTACCTTGAAATGACTAGAATAGAGCGGTGGGATACCCGGACATTGGATGCTAAAATAGACAGCCTGTTGTATGAACGAACAGCCCTTAGCCGAAAACC
>JBEAVK010000151.1:0-2656 GCA_041160955.1 Bacteroidota bacterium | reverse complement strand
TTCCAAGTGGATGTTTCTCCGGTGCTTCTGTCGTACCGTGTGAATTGCAGCCCCCAGTTCTGTTCCGTTTGTTTTGGAAAGCGCAATGCTGTATAAGGAATAAACATTTCTATTGTCCAACCATCTACTGTTACCTTGGTTTGTACTTGCCAGTAAGTGTCATAAAAGCGTTCAGAAAGGGTGCTGCTTTGTCGTATATCAATCCGTTGCCCAGCGGCATTTACCGCAAACTCAAAAGCATTTTGGTCGTCATTCCAAGTATCTAGCCCTACTGAAAAGTAGTCGCCAGTCCCGAAATTGTCGCGTTGACTGCCTTCATTGCGTATTTTATTGCTCTTGCAGACGGCTGCGATATATACCCCCCGTTCGTCGTAGGCTATTTGTACTTGAGTGGTCATTTGTGGGGTTTTTCCGAAAGAGGGTAGGGTAGTGGTAAAGTCTTCGGTAATGGGTACGCTACTCCAAGATTCGCTTTCCAAATTGCCATCTATGGTAGGGGCAACAGGTATGGGTTGGATGAGGTAGCTGCGTTGCGCTACAAGGTTGATCGCTCCTAAGAGTAAAAAAAGGAGTAAGATTTGCTTTTTAGTCATGGTGATAGATGTTAAAAGATATTTATTGAAAATTGTAATGTTTGCGGCAAAAATAACAGATGCTTTTTTTGTTTTAAAGGTTTGTTTTACCTTTAAATTTTATTTTTAAGACTAAAAAAACGGATCAAAAGTAGAGTGCTATTGCCCATAAATATTCCAAACAAAAGAGATGCTGTAATTATTGGAGGTGGTCTGTGTTGGTAATTCGCTCCCTGCGCCGTTAGATGTTATAATGGCCAAACCGTTACCCGCCGAATTATTCATGCCAAACTGAAGTTGGCTATAGCCATTGATCAACCAAGTCAAAGAAGCATTGATACCTTGCGTTTTATCAACTCTTGGGTTATATGTAAATGGATAATTTGCATTGTTAATTTGCCCACTGCTGCTTAGTTCATATATTTTTCGATTAAACTGACTGTAAATTAATAATTGCCCACCTAATTCAGCGTATAATCTTCTCGTCGGTATAAAACGTAGCGATACCATC
The DNA here is from genome assembly GCA_041160955.1 of Bacteroidota bacterium. Classification (GTDB taxonomy): domain Bacteria; phylum Bacteroidota; class Bacteroidia; order Chitinophagales; family Saprospiraceae; genus M3007. Next base: position 1,573 of record JBEAVK010000151.1, on the reverse strand, counting down.
GAAGTATTTGAAAAGAAATGATTGTTTTCAGCAAAGCGAGTTGTATTCGAGTTTGCTAGGATAGTTGGTATGAGATGGTTGGTCTCTAAACGAGTAGATTGCTCCATCGTAAGTATCCATTTCCGATGTAATACCCAATATGGTTTTAGGTCGAGTGAGGCATTATAACGATCGCTGCCAATGATCCAGTTGTTCCTAAAAGTGATGGGCAGTACCAGTTTTTTTCGCTCATCTGTGGTAAAAGAGCCACCAAAACCAATTGGGAAAAATTGTTTTTGCGGAAGACGAATATCGTCAAAATTTAAAAAGGTAGTTTTCCTAAAAGGGGTAAACATAAAATTTATGCCAATATTTTGGAATTTTTTATTCAACCCTTCCCAGGACAGATTAAATTCGGGTATATCTTGCTCTAAATTATTTTTGTTGTTTTCAAAAGTGAATTGAACTGATCGTGTGGTATTGAGCCATTTTTTTTGCGATGGGCTAAAGTTGCGTTGCGTAAGATGCGCTGAAAAACGCTCCATTTGTGGAGCAAGTATAGGCGTAACTGCCGGTGGTAATATTAATAAGCCAGGCCTAGTTTTTTTAGGTGCCCTATAACTTGCGCCATAAGTAATCTTACCGTTCACTTTACCCAAGGCAATAAAACCACTTGCTACCGAATAACTGCCTTGAGATTGGATATTTAATGTACCTGCTACTTCATATTGGTTGCTTTTGTCCCGCAATTGCGTACTCAAAGCAGATCGATTGCTCCAAAGCGATGGATCTATAAAATTTACCCCATTGGATATATGTACCCAAGAATTGTTTCTAAAGCATTTTTCAATACTGATATTATTGTAGATTGGGTGCTGCGATAGTCGGGCTTTTTCATAGAAAGAAAGATCAGTTGGATCTGTAATAGAGTACTCTGGTCTTGAAAAGATACTATTGGAAATACCAATGCCAATATTGTTTTTGGTACGGGTGGTAAACCGAGATTTTTGTAATAGTTGGAACGGTTCTTCTGGGCGAATTAAATTACTCGGTTGTCTTCGAAATACTTCGCCCGCTGTGATTGCGCTAATATTAAACGACGGTTCCAGTATATTTGACTTGTCAAAAATGCCACTTTCTTCTCGGTTTGCTTGGCGTGGAAGGGTATCGGATATTTGCAATAGGGGTGAAGGGAAAAAGGAACTAAAAGGATTACCAAGTTCATAAAATGGTAAAATGGTAAAATCAAATGTAGATGCAGAACCCAAATAAATCCGACCATCTAATGCAGGTAAGGTTATATCTGCATAGTTAGTATAATTAAGATTAGCATCCTTGATAGTAAGCCTGTTTTCAGCCAAAACAGATTCATTCAACACCGAAACCCCCAATCGAGTCCGCTGACGAATCTGCTTCAAACCCTCCAATTGCCCATATTGCAGCACCTTATCTTGTATTAAAGGATCCTGCGGATTCCAAGTGGATGTTTCTCCGGTGCTTCTGTCGTACCGTGTGAATTGCAGCCCCCAGTTCTGTTCCGTTTGTTTTGGAAAGCGCAATGCTGTATAAGGAATAAACATTTCTATTGTCCAAC
>JBEAVK010000129.1:0-11061 GCA_041160955.1 Bacteroidota bacterium | reverse complement strand
CTATATTTAAAACAGTTCCGCCTATTTGATTTGCTAATATACTTTCGATGCCTTCTTTTTGTACACTCGGCTCAACATCCATGTTTATATTATTATAAATACGCAAACTCAAGAGCATAACTGGCACACATGGATTTCCTCCTGGGTCAATTGGGACAACTCTTGAATAACCGCCTCCTACGACTTTTACTCCCTTATAGTATTGCTGATAACGCTCATAACGAGTATTACTAAATCTACTCTGCCTCTCGTCTGTCCAAGCAAAAGTCGTATAACCATCAATATTAAATAAATCCTGGTGATCTTCAATTAATCCAAATCCAAGTGATTTTTCAATATCAAATTCAATCATTCCAGTTTTAGTAGTACGGCCTCCAAAAACGCTATCTAGAATTGAAATATTTTGATTCGATTGTAAGAAGGAATTAAAGTTAGCACAAGGCTCGGCACCTTCTTGAGCATACATTCTCGTAATACTCAAAAATAAGGTTAACAGAATGAATAGTTTCATTTTTTTCATAAGTAAGTGTGTTTTGTAAGTGAATTTTTTGTAATTAAATATCTAGTTTTACCGATTTTTATCTCGAATTTGGCCTGGTAAGAAGAGCCGATGATTAATTTAAACCATCGGCCCTTAATCCTAGTATTATTTTGAGCGTATTACTTTAAACTGCTTCGTAGAATGGGTATTAGAAACCAATGTCACAAAATAAATACCAAGGGGTAAGTTTTGACCCGACGTGATATCAATCTCCATCCTTCCCTTAACTGAGATGAAGCGTTTTTCATTTATTAAATTTCCAACACTGTTGAAGAGCCTCACCTCATACTGCTCCCCCTCCTCGGCTGTTAGACCCAAGTAAAGGTGATCATTAAACGGATTGGGATAAACGGATGCCTTAGACATATTCAAGTGTAGATTCCTTTCTGTAAATGAACGGTCTGCAATAGACTTGAAAGCCTTACTTTGTGGTGCATCAATATATGATATGTATGGATTTGACATACTATTGGATAATGTCAGATAGTTATGGTTGCCAATTGCTCGGTAAGATATATTTCCACCAAATGCTCCGGCAAAATAAAGTCTTCCATTTCCATATAATACGTTACTAACATGCTCATCCTGAATGGTACCATAATGATTTGAATGTGATATTGTTCCGTGGTTATTAAAGATCAATATAACAATATCCGAACCACCCAAACTAATAAAAGATTGGGACTGTATCTGAATTGTATCTTTAAAGGTTGCCGTTAGTGATAAATTATTTCCAGCATAACATATATCAATTTGTCCAGAAACTATTTTCTCCACAGGGAAACGTTCTGCCCATAGTAAGGTGTTATTCTGGTTAATTGTAACCAATAAGTAGTCGTTTGAGCCGTCTAAATGATAAGATTGACCACCGATGCTATAAGTCCCGTTTCCACGTAATAAATAGGTCACTAAAGAATCATTTTTTGATTGAGATGACTTGAGTAACTTTAACCCATTCCCTAGATTTATTGGGTTGTTGATGACTGATGTTACCAAATTGTCGCTCGATAAGTTAACAATTGATCCTGAATTGGTGGCAATTGTACTCCCATTGACTTTGATATTGCTTGCTCCACTTACAACGGACATGTTGACCCTACTCTCAGTTCTACTAAAACCAACCTCACTATTGGTATCAATACCATTTACGGTAGAAAGGCCCAAAATGATACCATTAGGGCTAATTCGTACGATATAAGCAGATAAATTATTGCTTTCAGCAACGTTAACACCTCCAACTGATAGATTACCTTGAAATGTGCCTCCTATAAGGTAAAGGCTATCTACCTTCTCAAAAAAACGAGTAGAAATAATTGTTGATTTTATTTCTATGTTCCATTCTCTAATAGGCAGTGCTGATTCCGATTTTACTGAATAATTGTTATGGGTATTTTGAGTAATCCATACAAGCTGACCATTATCCCAATCATCAATAAAGAACTGAGTGTTTAATGGCAAATCATGTAGTTGATCTGTATTTCCCCAAGTGTTGTAATCCATATAATACGACTTTATTCCGTCTGATATTACTCCTTTAGGTTGAGATTCTCCTTGGAAGAATACGCTACCAAAATTTACAAAAGTATTTCCTATATGCGGATTTGCAGCAAACTTTGTATCATCACCGGGGCCTGTAACACCAGGCTCACCAGGGTTGCAATCATAAACTAAATGGCCAAATACTGGAATATCATTATCATCATAATATACGATCTCTGATGAGGCTGGATTAATACAAACAGTAATTTCGCATGGGCTACTTCCAGAAGGTATTTGAAGTTGCGGTAATGGTTGGCAACTGTTAATTTGTATTGGAAGGGGTGCTGTTGGCAATGGAGCAATTGGAGTATCATTCCATTCCCATTGCGTACCGCCAGTGTTATCTGATGGGATATTAAAAATAAAATGATAGTCCTCGCAACTAGGGATTGCATCCAAGTCGGGTAAATCAATGACACTATAGTCCGAAGTACAATATCTTACTCTTGCACATGCTGCTACGCTAGAGGTGATATTGGATTCGACCCATGCTGCCAGCTCGGATGCTGCATAAGTTGTATTTATGGCTTTTAATAATAAGTGTGTCTCAATGAGTTCTTTTAATGTTGCTGTTGTGGCATTACAACTTGTTATTAATTCGCCGTTAGGTAAATCATCTAGCCCCAAATCATCATATAAATCGTCGAGGCAAAACCCTGAATTAATGAGTCCAAATGCACCACACCGAAGAATATAGCAACCATCACCAGTAGCGACCATTGGATCTGGTTCATTACCTCCATCTCCCCATTGTGATCTAATTTCCATGTCTATTGGGCAAAATTTTACCCACTTGCAATCGTCACCAAGTCTTGCCTCTAGATCAGCAATAACCTCAGTACTTAATGGCCAAGATTTTAATAATATTTTATACTGACCTGACCTAATTGTTTGATTTCTAACTTTCTTACGTCCAACCTCTTCATTTTGACAAAATATAGGATATTTACAAAAAAACGCTCCATGATCAATATTGTCTAAACCGTACGTAGGTTGAGCGGTTGTAAAACTATTGGGTATTTCTTGTCCTCCACAAAAATTTTGGTAGGTACAAATTTCATCCTCACTATTATAAGAAACATACTCTGTACCATAAGAGGTTTTGTTTATTTTTACCGTTGTTTGGCTGGCAGGCTGTGTGCAGTTGCCCAACTCAATAAACAACCCATATTCACCGGATGGTAAATTGGTAACACTTACGTCAAATTCTTGTGGAGCCGAATAATTATTATAAACTACAGTATTGTTGAATCTGATTAATGCGCCCTGCTCATAAGGATTTGAAACGTGAAATGTTGCCGATCCTTCTGCTAACTCTTCACAAGTGCCAACTTTTGTGATTGTAACTTCAGTGTTTTTGAGATCAACACATTTGGCTGCATTGCAGAGATTTGCATCCGTTGCAGTTACACAATAACGAGTGCTTTTAAGACTGTCAAGGTCTGGTAATACCTTTTCTGCCCATGTAAGTTTTCCTTGATCTGACTGCCATAACCATTTGTATGGAGGATTTCCCCCTCCTACAACTGAAGCATGGAGTTCACCAAGATCCGCGCAGCCAGGTATAGATTGGATAATAATTTCAAACGGTTGAAATGAAAAAGCCTTTACCGCTGTATTGCCACAAAAATCGGTCACAGTTACTGTAAAATTTCCCCTATCCGGCAAATCATAAGCATCCTGTGCAGTGTATGGAGCACTTTGAACACCACTCCATACATAACTATACGGGGGTACACCCCCCTTAACAGTAATATCGATATAACCATCTTTTGCTTTGGGACATGGCTTTTTCTCAAAGGCTGTTATGTTTAAAGGAATAGCGGGGGCTTGTCCCGTTAGGTTAATACAATCTGTAAGTGTGCAGCCATTACTCAGAGAAGTTAAGGTGACACAATAGGTGCTAGGAGTTAAGTTCTCATTCACAGACTCGTAATTTGCTTCTGTCGTAAACCCATTATCCCATTGAAAATCAAATAAATCTAAAGTTGGCGTTACTGCAATATATGTGATAGAACCATTATTTTGGCCAACACACGGCTGCACAACATGTGAGTCAATAAACGGAGTAAGTAAGTTAAGTCCTAATCCGCCACAAACACTTCCGGTACATCCCATCGCATCCGTAACAATAAAACAATACGTTTCCGACGGAAGATTATTATACCGTCCGGTATTATCCTGAAAAAATTCTTGCCCTTGAGAATTTATCAATTTATAAGTAAAAGGAGCAGTACCTCCAGAGGGAATAACTGAAACAATTCTTATTGAGCCGTCGCTTTGTCCACAGCCTGATGGAGGTGTTTCTTGCTTAGTGAGTGCTAGGCTAATCGGGCTGCAATCCACAAGAGTAACGCAAGTAGAAGTTGCACAACCAAACAAATCTGATACTGTAACGCAATAAACTCCAGCACTCAAGCCTTCCAGTTCCGATGAATGAGATCCTTTACCCCAAGTAAACCGTGGCTCATATCCACCACTTACGCTAATAGAAATGCTCCCGCTATTGGGTAGAGCAACCGTTGGGTTAACCTTGGTTGTATTCAGCCTTAATTCACAGGACTTGATGATATAGCAGTCCGATACATTACAACAACCGGATTTTGCTTCTAAGCAATACTCACCGTTTGGAACATTAGATAAACTTGGTGTATTACTAATAATAGTTCCATCTACATTCGTCCATGTAAATGTGGCACCAGGGTACTGGCCTAATACTGTTACCGCAACACCACCATCACTTTGCCCCGGACCTGATGTGTATGTCATAGATGTTTGCAGATCACTTCCTGTGATACAAGTATCTTGGCTTCCTGACTCACCACATGGACCAAGTTTGATAAAGTGAACTCTATCCATGCCAGTAGTTTGAGCATTTGACCACGAATTAGCACCGGTACGATGGGGTACACTTCGGTCAAGCGTATTTTTAGCGCACACTGCTGGAAGTTCAAAATTGAGGAGTTGATTACCATTCAAGTCCTGTCCTTCAAATTCGATCCTGTAACATGTGTTTTCCGCTAGGGTGGTGCTCGCCCCCATACTGAATGACCAAATTTCTCTGCCGTCTCCTTGATTACCTGTTCTTGTCCCTGTTACCCAATTAGGAAATGGACCAGGAATACGCGCCCTGAAAGGCACTTGTAGGTTCATTGCTTCGCTAGTAAGTACAGCCAAAGTAAGTTCCCCCGGGTTTTGTGCATTGGGTACGGATCTACTGGTTCTTGCTCCTAAGCGTATATTTCCCCCTGCTAGTTCGTCCCAAAAGCGGCTATAAACAGGCTGCCCTGCTGGGCCAAGTGAAAAATAGGCATTCACCCCATATATAAATGGTTTGAAATTATCTATTTCAAACTGAATAGGGGTAGCCATAGCACGCCATGTACCATCTACGTCAAGTACATTTGAGCGGAACTCAAAATTACCATCTTTATACAGGGTTTGCCAAGGATAATCCGCTAGTCTAGTTGTTTTATTGGGTAGTGGCAAATCCTGCTGGTGCAAACGCGTATAAAAATCCGCAATAAAATAATAGTCATGTGGATGAAATCCTATATTATCACGGTATGTGAATGGAGAAATACCATTTGTTGTGGGATTCCCATAAACACCCGAATACATCGTACTAGGATAAATCGTTTTATTCCCAACTGGATTAGTAATAAATTTTGAATCATAATTCGAGCCTTTGGCCACCGAAAAATCTGCTTGGTCGGGAACACGCCGGATGCCCAATACTACTTCTTCTTGATCCATGACCACATTACTATACCTACTATTGTCTATACCTGCTTGAGCATTCTCCAGACCCAGTTCAATCTCCAGTGTATTTTGAGTAGTGCCTGTATAAGAAAGATTAACCGTTCCCCAATTATCATTACCCGGCCCTGTATGTTCACAGACCGAAGATGAATAATCTCCTGCTTTTCTAGTACGAATACGTTGGGTAAATCCATTATCTGCGTGGATCACCTCTGTCCAAGGGTCTATAGATCGAGATGGATGTCTTCCAAAAGAGAGGGCATCATCTCCAGCAACAACGTTTTCAATATAAGTGAGGTGCAAATGGTTAGGCACGTTACCAGAATCACCAATGGGTGCTATCAAATCACCAGCGGCTACTTGGTTTGTTGTTCTAACAGTATCCTCGTTATTCGCAGTACGCTTGAATCTAACTTCTACATTTGCTGTTTGTGCGTATGCAACCGCAGAATCCGCACTAATAAGGTGTACTATGGCATAACGTCCTCCTGCAATAGCCTTTAGAATAAAATTGCCAGAGCGCATACCATCTGCTGGATCATTTCCAGTAGTATTTCTAAAAATATGCAAGTAAACATAAGCATGTGTTCCATTTTGGATTGCTATTGATTTTAAATCTCCATCTCCGCTTATTCTAGCCACTGTTCCACCCTCTATGCTGACTATACCATCGCCCCTACAGATTTGCCTTGGTAGATAATCAATACCTTGGTGAAACCGTGATCCATCTCCATTTATCAACCTCATATCGTAATCACTTTCTACGTGTCCCGTAGTATAAGGGGTTAATGCACCGTAAGTATATTGTATGGATTGTTGATCCCCATTTGCGCATTCGGCGCATAGTCTAAACTGAGGCTGAGCCCCTGTCTGCGACATTATATTGGACAATGGTATAAGCATTACCCAAAAGAAAATAATATATTTCATGTTATTTATAGTTGTTTTGTGAGCATAATAATGGCTATCAAGTGTGATTTTACTTGATGATTTATTTAAAATTAAATTTTTATATATTTTATAGTTTTATTGGCGTATAAGTACTTAGATCCTCTTCTTTTATTTTAAAAGTAGGATAGTCTTTCCCTCCACTTACTAAGTTGTAAAAAGCCTCGTTGTTCATTTTCTTCTTATAAACTATTCTTTTAGATGGGTCAATGATTATTTTTTCATAGTGAATCGGATCGTTGTACAGTTCTTCTAATACTGCCACATAAATTAAAAAAACTCCATTGTCAATTTGGATGTCATCTGCTCCAAATTGATTGTTCGGAATGTAGAAAAACTTGGATTCCGTAGGAATTTTACCAATGGTTCTACCTTTCCGCAAATCGTATAGCCAAATACCATCCACTATACCCGATTCTGCATCACCAAACCGAGCAGCCTCGCTTTTAGATAGTAAATATTTTCCATCTTTTGTTGGCCACGCTCGTGTTAAGTTTTCGTTTAGCACCATTGTTTTTTCTATTATACCTCTCTTATTATAGATATGGAGGGTTGTCTCAGACCAGTTCTCTGCACCAAATTCTAAAGACGAACCTTTATATAATATAAAAGAGTATCCTACAATAAGTGTATTTAGGTTATACTCAATGAGCGGAAAAACATTGTACATATTGGCTTGTTTGAGCGAATCTATCGGAATTGGTTTAGCCGTAGATATATTACTCAAGACTTGTTGCTTTTGCTTAATGGATAATTTGGATAAGTCAATCGTGCCGCCACGCATTTTCTCCTCCATGCTGTCCCTTGACCCATTCATAGATTGAAATGGCATATCTTGATAAGGGCATTTTCGTGCAATATCACTATTAGATATAGAGTCAATTACTTTTTTCCCATCCCAAAAGCTTAAATAGGTATTGTAGTGGTATTTAATCCCTAAATCTTCCGTCCTATATATTCCAGCAGGATAGGTCACAGGAGGTAAGGGGGTATTTGGAGGAGGTGGGGCATCTGGTGTTTGTCCACGGCATCCTAGGGCATAAAGGAGTAAAAATAAAGTGAAGGGCAGTAGGCGCACTGGCCACTGCATTGTAGTGTGACTTAGGGTCGTCATAGTAAAAAATGGTTATTTAGTGAAATAATGTTGTTGTATTTGTTCTAAAGTTCAAGCACTTTAGCCGAAAACTCTGTTTGTATCATACCTTATCCAAGTACTTATAAAGTTGAATAATTGAATCCAATATTTTGAAATTGTCAGTTGGCGCTATTTCGTCATAGTTGGTCGTATTCAATACAAAAACTCTGGATTTTTTAAAGTCTAGTTTTTCGTAAATGAAAGTCGCAGGATATGTAAGGTCTGTTTCTGATGATTCACGGTTACAGGAACAGCATACAATTGTAAAGAAAGCAAAAATCAACAGCGGTGACACGACAAAGGAATTGTCTGTGTATTTCATAAATTGGTTAAAATTTTGAAGATGAAAGTATGTTTTTTTTGTTTAAGCCTACTGGGCATAGGCATGGTTTCGGTCGTTTAAATAAGATATCTATGCATAATATGATTTGGTGGTTTGTTCCTTCAATGGTTAATAATCCAATATCGGGAGGTGAAATAAAATTCCTTACAAAGATATACGTATTTTTTGAAACTAACAAACGGAAAAACTTCATACTTTCGCAGTTATATTTCATTTTTCAGCAGTTTTTTCGTAAAACAACCATGATACAAGACGAAGTACGCCAAAACATCAAAAGAATGCGCGATTTTAAAGGTTTGTCGCCAGAGCAAATGGCCGAACATTTGCATATTTCTGCACGTGCTTATTTGGATATAGAACTCGGTGCTACCAAACTGGATTTGGTTCGCTTGGAGAAAATAGCAGAAATACTAGATACCAGTTTAGATAACCTTTTGCACCTGCATGAGCGCAGTAGTTTTAATTTGTTTAAAGACAACGAACTCAGTAATTGTATTGTCGCCAATAAAAACGTATATTTAATCGAGAAAGAGTTGATGGAAGATTTACGCAAATCCGTAGAACGATCGCATGAACTATTTTTACAAGAAAGGCAGGAGCGGTTGGCCTTGGAACAAAAGTACCATGAATTGGTAGAACGGATGTTGAATATGGGTAAGTAATTGCGCTGTTAGAAGACCTGTATATTTACAACCTTGTGAAATGCGTAATACATCCGTTGGGAATGCTATCAAATTTCAGGTAAACTGATAGCATTCTAAGCATTTATACTTCGGCTTTGTAGGTTTCGTATAATGTACAATGAGGAAACGTACACTTTAGTGTACGCAACGCTTTGTGTTCTTTGTGTACTTTGTGGTGAAAAAGCACACTACGTATGCAAATAAATTTATTTGTTTGTACGCTAAAAACATGAAATAAACAGATAGAAACGTGTAAGGAAGCCCGCTTTACTTACACGTTTCTACCCTCAATTAAACCTTCTTCCATTTCTACACTCTAACCCGCATACAATGAAAGCGCGCCCATACATTAAGCCGCTTCAACCGATTATCCACTTACCATACAAGTATATGAAAGAAGCGTTTTTTCTAAGTCAACGACTTGGTTTTTCAAATGCACAAGCCTCCACACTCCAAAAAATAGGCGTATCGTCTTTTTTAAAAAACAGTTTTGATACCCCCAGCCAAATCGAAATGCCGACCTTTATGGAGGGTGCTGCTAAAAATAGGGAGGAATTTAGGTCTATGAAAAAAGAGGCCGAAACAGATAAAACACTGCTGCTCGCCGAACGCGTACGAACGCGCAAACTGGCCGTACTTTGGACAGAAAAAATGTACACCGATTCCTATCCGTTACGTGAAAAAATGACGCTATTTTGGCACAATCATTTTGTAACGGATGCTCAAAAAGTAAAAGTTTCGTGGGCAATATGGCAACAAAATACGCTTTTTCGCGAATTTGCCTTTGGAAATTACAAAACACTTACCCTTCGTATCCTCTACGATAATGCGATGCTGATGTATTTGGATAACACCCAAAATCGGGTCAAAAATCCGAATGAAAACCTCAGCCGCGAATTACTCGAATTGTTTACGCTGGGTACTGGTAATTACTCGGAAGCCGATATCAAAGCAGGTGCGCGTGCTTTGGCCGGATTATCGGTAGGCGACGATGGTGGCAAATATTACCCCCGCCTTGGTGATGATGAGCCTAAAACATACCTTGGTAAAACTGGCAATTGGAAAGCAGCCGATATGGTTGACCTTATTTTCCAACACCCCAAAGCGGGTAATCGGTTGATGGAGAAGTTTTTAAAGGCATTTATGACGGATGCCCCAACCATACCATTGGTAGAAGAATATGGTGCAGCCTTCCGAAAAGCCAATTTTGAAATGAAACCAATGTTGGAAAAATTAGTACGCGATGATCGTTTTTTGAAAAGTCAGGGTGCTATGATTAAAGACCCAATTAGTTTTTTATTGGGTACTTTGTACGAACTCCAGATGGATATGCCGCCCGCAGGTGCGCTATTATCCTATTCAAGAGGGCAAGGGATGAGCCTGCTTTTTCCGCCCAATGTAAAAGGCTGGGATGGCGGCCGCTCTTGGTTAAGTGCACAAAAACTGCTACAAAGGACCAATGCAGTGGCGGTTCTACTGAGCGGCAGGCCATTTGAACGCTCCAAAGCAAAGGTAAATAAGGAAGAAGACCCAAACGAAATGGAGTCCATGACAATGGAAGAAAGGCCCAACAAAAATAAAGCGGGGCAAAAACCAGTTGCACGCTGGAACAAGTCTTTGACGACCAATAAACTCATCATTGGTGCACTGATGGACAAACTGGTATTTGCTGTGTCGCCCGATCTGCAAATGGAGTGCGAACAGGTGTTGAAATACGATTTTGATCCCAATGCCGAAAACGCGGCGCAATCTGTCCTGCGGTTGGTGGAGCATATTATGAAATCACCCGAATATCAAATTGTCTAAACTGCACAAACATGAATAGGAATAGTTTTCTTAAATTAATGGGTACGACATCTGGGGGACTTTTGGTATTGCCCAAGTTCTTGACCGCTCTGAATACCCAGTCGCTACAATCCAGTTTTAACAAGGACAAAAACATACTGGTCATCGTGCAACTCAATGGCGGCAATGACGGACTGAACACCTTTATTCCCTTTGAAGATCCGCTGTATTATTCGATGCGGCCTAATATTGGCATTCCCAAAGATCAGGTACTCAAAGCCGCGTCCAGTGGAATGGGCTTCCATCCGAGTATGCGTGGTTTTGC
>JBEAVK010000074.1:0-9693 GCA_041160955.1 Bacteroidota bacterium | reverse complement strand
AGATGCAACTTGTTATTGCTGCGTGAACCGATCCTTCTAAATAGTCGCTTTAAAATGTCCTTAATTTCTCCCGCCATTCCAAAACGCACAATACCATTTCCAATCGACTGATTTCCTGCTCTTCTTCGATCAAATAAAGGAACATTTCCTCTATTTTTTCCTGTTGGCGGAAGGTAATATCGCCGAGTTCAAAGCCGCCTTCCTTTTCTATTTCGGCAGCCGATGGCATACCGGGGAGGTGCTTATTTTTGTCAATATAATTCGCAACTTGATCAATTTTAGGTAATTTATAGTTGTCATCAAAAACATAGTCGCACCAACCTCCATTACTGCAAACTGATACAAATACAATATCTGTAATTACTCCATCAGTTACAGTTAAAATGGATCCTGGAGCAGCACTAGAAGTACCTATTGAAACATTCCCCAAATAACGATAAATTGGACGAGTTGTGTTACATAAGAATCCTCCGTCATCCCACTGTTTGCATAAAAGTCTATCCCTATTTATACTAATAAGCGTGGCTAATTCTGTTTGGCAGCCTTCCAATAACTCCATACACTCTGCAGTGCTATAAAAATCTTCCATTTGAGAACAATTACTTGATACCAGTACGCCATTATTATATGTACATACTAAATTCCCAATTGTTATACTCACCGTTCCACTAAATAGTTCTTCACATTTTGCTCCTCCAACAAAATCAAAAATAAAACTATTGTTTACTACATCTACCCCATGAATTATGTAGGCTCGATTATAAGGGTTTTCAGTACCAAAATTTAGCAATACACGAATCCAAGCTTGTTCTTTTGTTACTTGAAAAATCGATGGATCGAAGTATAAACTAAAACCATTTCTAACTCTACATACAATTTTATATGGGCATACTATAACTGGTGGTGGCGGAAATTCAATATAATCCCCTTTATGGAAAGCATACTCCCTAATACTACCATCCCCCATAGTTTCTGTTGCAATAAAAGTTAAATCATCATCACTTGTATAAGTTAGCCCATCAAATACCAGTGATTTTGTTTGCTCTCCTGATAAAATTACGCCATTTTGTAATGTAGCACTGTAAAGCCCATTTCTAGGGTCATCAGGTGAAAAATGAAAGTCTAATTGTGTTTTATTATTCATATCATTCATAAAGAATGAATTAGCAGTTAAGTTATTTTTTATTTGAATTGAAATTCGGCCATTATCGTTTAATGCTTTCAGCGAAGGTATAATATTAGTTGCCGTTTGAGCCGACAATTTACCTCCCCCCAATGAGCAAAGTAGTAGCGTAAATAGGATAAAATAAATTTTAATATTCATAATTACTGAAATTTTTGAAGTTTATTGTTTAATTCATTTATATTTTTATTCAACTCAATGATATGTAGATATGCTTCCTCTATCTTAACCTGCTGCTCCATTTTTGCACTTTTTAGTTCATAACCACCGTCTGCTGTAATTTTATCTTGGTTGATCATATTCGGAAGGCTTTTGTTTTTAAGTACATATTTTTTAACCTCTTGTAATGGAATTAGATTATATTTTGGATCAAATACATAATCACACCACATACCTTCACAAAGTTCCACTCGGAATTTGTCTGTTACAATCCCTCCAGCAACGGCAAGATTAAAACCAGATTTGCCTACGCTTGTGCCGATACATACACTACCTAATCTATAGATTGGTTTGATATTACTACATTGATCTCCTAACCACTGTTTACAAAGCCGTTTTTCTGTATTAAATTCCCCTTCCACTAGATTCATTATTGCGCTATTGCAGGCTCCCCTACTCAAAATACTACTACAAAAACTTGATGATAAGGGGTCTATATTTATTGTTGTAGAACAAGCACCTAAATAAATGCCATTACTATCAAAAACTCTAAAAGTATAACTACCTGCTTTTATGTACGGAATTCGTATCATTCCATCACAGATAATATTCTCTAATACACCACCTAAACCCCAGGTAATTTTAAATGGCCCTGTTGCACCCGTTATAATGATCCCTGCCAACCCATCCAAAGCCACATTGCTTGTAGCAGGAGTTATTTCAAAACACTCAATTACTACAGCATTTTCCAGTTTTTCCCTTATTGGTTTATCAATGATTGGAGCAGGTGTAAATATTTTAGGGGCAGTACTTTCATTTGTTTTATTTGCGTGTAATTTTTTATTTAATTTATCGACCCTTTCATCAAGTTGGATTAGATGCAAAAACGCTTCTTCAATTTTTGCTTGCTGCTGGATAGTCTGTTCGTGTAAATCGAATCCATCCTGCTCTTCAATGATACTTCCTGGTGTACACCCAGGCAAGTGCTTTTTGGCCTCAATAAATGACGCTACATCCGGTAATGGCTTTAAATAAAAAGTATCATCAAAAACATAGTCGCACCATGCTGTTTTGCATATTTTTAACTGCTCTGATGTAATACCATTAGTAACAGCAAGTTGAAAAAACTTCGCCTTAGAAGAAACGTAATTGTTACGACCTCCAAGTGCTACAAATCCAGATCGCCATATTTCTCCAGTTGCAGTACAATCACCATTCCAGTATTTGCAATCTGGATCCATTTTAGGTAAAAAATCAGTTGCGAATTTAATAATTTCTTCTTTGCAGTTTTCAACTGCAGTAACACAATCCACCTTCGGATCACTAACCTGTCCAAATACATTTGGCAAAATCGACAGGTAAAAAAAGAGTAAAATTGATATATTTTTCATTTTAAAAAATTTAATTTATATTGTTAGGTGAATAATATAGTCTTATTTAGATCAAGATCAAATCTTAATACCCTTCTTCGTAATATTGAGACCATTGGATAGTGTAATTTGATAAATATAAACCCCCGAAGGTAAGCCCTCACTACTAAATTCAGTTGAATAAACTCCAGGTTTAATATTTTCAATCTGCTCAATATCAGATACTAGCCTACCTATAAAATCAAAAATAGATAACTTTAAGTTGACATTTTCACTCGAAATAGAATAAACTATCGTAACCCGATCGGTAAATGGATTGGGTTGTATCTCCATCTCTATTTTATCTATAATGTTTTTTTCAATTTGGGGTGTACTTTCCTCTACTCTGCCAATTACTTCTGGCCTTGCAGGTGGGATACATGGATCTATCATAAAATGTGCTCCTTCAAGTCCACTGTTAGCAAGGCCATTGCTATTTTCCGGAACAAATGTTACCATTCCTTCTGGATGAATTTCAATGTAGTCCCTTGCCTTAATTTGCACTTTACTATTACCAATCATTCCAACTGCACTACACCCCACACCTATGTTAATAGACGTGCCGTAAGTTGGACTTATGCATGTAGTTATTGGTCCTAGAGGTGACCAATTAGGGTAATATCCATCACTTACAAGTAGATCAACCGAAGCAGTAATCGGCTCGGGAGCTCCATTCCAGGATTGCGAAGCTTCCAACCATTCTTGAGGACCAAATTGTTCTGGATTTTCAATACTTGCCGAAAATGTATAGTTGCCCTCATTAATAAAATAATTTTGGAAACATATATTGGTTACAAACTGCCCTAATGCAGTTTGTAATGGCAATTCTAATATTCCTCGTTTAAGGATTTGATTACTCCCATTGGGTGGCCTTAGTTCGTACTTTACCTTAACCGACTGTGGAATGCCCACCGTAGATTGATTTGGCAATAAGTGCATATCAAAACGTATGTTATAACAAATATTTTGATCTTCGCAAATAATACCCGTCTTGCTGGGGGTCACGGTCAAGTCCATTTTTGAATCACCAATTAAATACCTAACAGACTTAAACTCTTTTGTACACCCCGTTGGCCCGTGCAATACTTTCATGGTTAACTGCGGATGTTCTACTGTCGGAATAAACACTCCATTACTGGGTGATTGACAGCAAATATTTCCACCACCTAATTCAATAGTTTCTGGATCAAATGGTGTCCAAGCAATCGTTAGTGGATTGTCATTACTGTAAGGATTGGGAGCAGTAATCCTATTATTTGAATATGGTTGCCACAAATTTCTTTTTACTCCAGCAACCGTAAATAAAGTAACTGGCTCATAACCATTATATTTCCATGCGCTATTTACAGTCACTTTCATTACGTCTTCTTTATAACAACCAGAAATAGGATCAACCAATTTTCCTATATAAGAATATGTTTGTGGTGAAGTCTTATTATGATTATTATGCTCCCATGTTAAATTTAAGCCCGTATTCGTCTGAACAGGACCTAACAATTTGGGATTATTGGAAGTCCATTCAAAATAGTACGGACTGCTCGTACTAGCAGGTATTACCTCCAATAATAACTCTTCTGCATGGCAGATTGTTACATCGGCACCTAACGAAAACACATTAACATTTGTATTATTCTGCTTAGTTACTGTAACTGTTTCGGGTGCAATAGACACACAGCCTAAGTCATCGGATACTGTAAGTGTAAATACCGCCGAATTTGTACCCGCAGGAATATTGAGAACTGGAGTAGGTACATTTGCATTCACTAAATAACTTTGCGGTGTCCACGAATATTTATAATTCCCTGTCCCCCCAGTAACGATTGGGGCAGCCAATTTGGAATTGATACTTGGTCCCGAACCGCATACTATCATATTTGTCTCCGTAATATCAATCACAATTCTTTGGGTCTTAATTGTTATATCCTGCTCATATCCGCACCCCCACGCCAAATCTTGTATTTGGACATGATAGGGATATGTACCAGAAGAATAAGCAGTGACTAATGGGTTTTCACAGTCGTGACAAGATAAAATATCTGGAAGATTAGGCTGTATTTGAGTCCAGATTACTTCATAATTACCGCTACCACCTTCCACAACTGTAATACCGTTAGTTTGTAATGTAGCTATTGTACCGGGACATCTTACGACCACATCAGGGAGATTGACCCTAAGTGGTGTCGGAAAAAGAATTACCTGACTTTTACTACCCGTGAAACCATTTTGATCAGTTATTTCAAGATCAATCCGTACTTTTGAAAGCGTGCCACGGCTAAATTGTTCATAGTAGGGATTGGATAAATCAGGCATTACCGATAGGGAATTAGTGTTTCCTAGAAAAAAGTCATCTATCTTTTCTCCCGTTGCATAATCAAATGCAGACCATTTTATATTAGTAATAGGACACCCCATAATTCCATTGGCAGAAATAACTCTATCACAACCATTAGATACATTAATAGAACCAATATTTGGTGGATGTAAGGGCATCACCTCAACAACTAAGGGCGTAGTAATGGAGTACAGAATCTTAGGCATGTCGTTGGCGATAGGTGGTTCAGGATTTGGGCCGCAAGGCGTTGCATATACATCGGCGGTTATTGATACAGACGTATTTACGCAATCAAATGCCCCTCCAAGAGTAAAGTTTTTATACGAAAGACCCAAAGGATGTGTATATTGTTGACTGGATTGAAGCGACATAGGGTCGGAAATCGATCCGATATCCACCGTTTGATTGGTGGACAAGTCCATTATATGCAACACGATAAAATACTGGTCCTTACCATCACATCCATAATAACCAGGAAAAGGGTGATTACCCTTTACACCAAATTCGAAAGGTGCATCCGGGCTGGAAACATATCTGCCTGTTATTGGATTGACTACAGGTGCCCCCCGTGGCTCTAAAGCCATCTCAGGACTAGGGACGTAAGGTTGGGGATTTCCAATTGTAAAATTTTTACAGTTTGTATAAACCCCAATTTCATCTTTTACACTAACGCATCCTTGATAATTTCCTTCAGGTAAACCCTCAGCAAATCCGCAATTATTGTTGGGTAACCACGTATTTAAGCAACCTGGCCTATCAATGGTTGTACCATTTCCATTTTCCGATACAATAGTAAAGAAGTAATCCGTTAAGCCAGTCTGATTCGTAAAATCAAAATCGGCAATAACTGCAGTTGGTGTTCCCGCTGCATAGTCCGTAGCAATTTGAAACTCCACTACTGGTATATTACCGCTTAATGTTACCGTTTGGTCACAATGAGAGGTATTCCCAAATTGATCTGTTACTGTTACAAAAAAGTTAAACTCATCTCCGTTTTCACCATCTGCGGGCAATACGACTGAAACCTTACTCGCAGTAAGTCCATTTGAAGAATTTAGATCGCTCGGTATAGACCAAGAATAAGAAAATGGGCCTGTCCCAATTCCCAACCCGTTCAAGGTAATTGGTTGCCCTGCGCCTGCTATCGTTGGGCCATTTATCTCACAGCTAATGGAGGTAGGGCCTGTTGTCCCACAACTGGTAATGCATATTGTTTTCACCGTAGATGTAGTTACACCATTATGCAAGATACTAAAAGTGACATCGTAACAACCAGATTTTGTATAAGTATGCGAGGGCATAGTACCCGAACTAGTAAGGGTCGAATATTCAGCACCATCCCCAAAATCCCAAGAACGCCTTATCGTACCCGTAGGAGGAACATCACTTATATCGGTAAAGTCGATGGTACAACCATCGTAGGAAAGATCATAGGTGAACTCGGGAATGATACAGTTCTGCGAACATTCGGACGCAACAATAAAACAAGCGGTGGCTGAGCAACAGCCTGTTGCATCCGTTACAGTCACACAATATGTACCTGGCTGTAAATTATAGGCTTCATTGGAGGAAAGAGATGGAGCACTCCAAACAAAAGTATATGGTTTAATACCAAAACTAGTTGATACAACAATTGCTCCATTCGACTCATTTGGCCCTGAAGCGGGAGTGACATCCGCTGTGATTTGAGCTGATAAAAGACTAGCACAGCACAATAGCACTAAAAATATAAATATATTAATTTTTATCATTACGTTGCTTTTTTTGTAGTTTTACAATAAATTTGCAATAATTTGTTTGTCATTATGTAGAGTTAGTATATAGGTTTACAATAGATATTTTTGAAAAAAATTACCAAAATTAAGATTTGAGACATTAATCTTTTTTAATTTTTGCGGCTTCAATTATTTCCTTGATGGTTTTTTCGTCAAGTATGGCTTCTTTGTTAAAGTTCATAAAAGGATTTATGTGTCTCACATATGACTCACATAATACACAATCACCACCAGCAGTAGTCATATGTGAATATAGTGTGTGACAAATATCTGGTAACGTAGATGGTATAAATCTTAACTCCTTGAGGCGTTTATAATTTCCAGACAGACATTTAATTTGGCCAATTGCGGACATAGTATGAATATTTTTATAAAAATCAAATTCAGGTCCCCATTTAAAAATATAAAAAGGAATTTCTTTACCCTTCAAATAATATTGCTCGGCTTTATTTTTATCATTAAATGCATAAAAATATAGGTCTCCTAAATTTAAGTAGTTTCTATATTTTATTTCTATTAATTGTGATACCAATGGTTCTAATGCTTCGATACGTTGATAAGTTATTAACGCTAAAGAATCCAGATGGTAACCTGTTATTAAATTTGACTTCCTTGATAGTAACCTCATCTGTAAATAGGGTCTATATCTACTATACTTGAGCAAACTATCTATGCATGCTATAGATTGGGCATCACTCATTTTATTCTCATTGGTAAATTGCATAATAACTTCATCTCCAATATATTTTTCATCTTTTAATCGTTTCATGATTGCAATAAATAGCAAAGAATCTACTGATGCCCTCCGGTTAGAAGGTAAATTTAATATGGTCTTTTCAAAATCATAAGACGATAAGGTTGCCAAAGAATCAATACTTTTTTGCGAGAAAACAAGCACTGAAATCATTAAAAACAAAATGCATAAAATATTCTTCATAAAACTAATGTTTTTTATTTACTTGGGGAATTGTAACTGGGTGACCATTGAATCTTCTACTAATAGACATATTGTCTTTTACAAGAGTTTGACCACATTTATATTTTTGCTCAATCTTGTAACCTACGCTTCCTGAAGTAAAGGCACCATTCTCAAAAATAGTACGGAGCATTGGTTCTGTTGTTGTTTTTAAAAAAAAAGTCCCAGAATGCACATCTTCAAATTTATCATCTTTATTAAGAGTAAAGGAAGATGTTGAACTCTCAGGAAAAATAATCTGAGCTAAAGCATTAGGATCAGTTAACATAGGATAATTAGTCGTTAAATATAATGGCTGTATGTCACTCATTTGAAATAGTGCAATTCTATCTGAAAGTTCCTCATTAATTACGGTTGCGGTATAGTCTGACATATTATCTGCTAAAAGATCAGGAAGACCTTTATAGCAATATGGAGCATAATCATCACTTTGAATGGATGAAAGACAAGATTGATGTGGAATAAGATAAGAAAGCCAAATATTATCTTGACTAATATTGACAAGATCTAACCCTGTTGGGCATAGGTTTCGGTATTTAATTGTAAATGTTTTTGTTACCGTACTTACATCAGCTGTGTTGGGACCCATGCCCCCATCTCCCGCAGGAAGACCAGGAGTCACATCTTTGACATTCACAGTTACAATAATATCTGGTGGTATGGCTGGTGGTATAACATTAGTTATCCAATCGTTTTTAATACTTAATATTACTTCTTTATTGACATGTGATACTACTGAGCCATAACGATATACGACGTTTGGGGGTGTGCCTATCAATAGACTTCCAGTGTTTATGTCTGCTATTGAAGAACTCCCTACAACTTCTTTGACTTTAGCTTGAGTTTTGTTGAAAGAAGCATCATTAGTATTTGGGATAGAAAATTCAAATTCATACATACTACTTTCCAACATAGAAAGATAGGGAACAACTGGGGTCGTCAGAGAGCATAAACCACTACTAAAACCAAACTGATCATAATCCTGAAGGAAAACTTGAAGTTTTAAGTCTATTCCCCCCCCCGCTGCATAAACTACTGCTTCTGGACTTTGTTGAGTCACGACTAATTGTGATGGTCCTCCATTTTTAAGCCAGACTTTAGCGCATCCTGGAGGAATTTGTGCAATAGATTCATAACTGATCTGCACTAAAAAGCACAATAGTAATGTGATTTTTATTATAAAAAAGTAATTTGAAAAAATAATTCTCATAAATAGTTTATGTTATTTGTAACGAAAATAATTATGCTTTTTGCTAAATTAGTATATGCACCTAATATACAAAAGGCATTTTGCCACGTTAAAAGTAATATTGTTCAATGATTAATTGACAAAAATATACTAGCCAATGATGCTTATTCAAAAAATATTACACAAAGGTGGCACGTGAATTTATACTTATTCTGTTTAGATGCAAAAATTGTAGATAGCATCTTTGTACGAATACTATCCTGAATTAATGTTGTGGTAATACATTTTTAATATGGTTTAAAAGTAAAAAGATAAAATAAGAAATTTGCAAGTTCAGATTGTACTGCAAAGGTATGCCCCTCCCTTTCCCCCCACAACAAATCCCATTGACTAAAAAAGTCAATTACATGATTTATTTAGTCACTTTTTGACTATTTTAGTCAAAATATAGGTATTTCCAAATAAAAAGTAAAAAAAATAGAAAAATTCCAATTAAAATATTTTAAAAGCGCACAAATAAGATACTCGCCACGCCCTAATCTAAGCAAATTTCAGCAATCTAGCCGCAGCAAACGCAATATAAAAGTAAAAAAATATAGATTTCATATATAAGTCTTAAAATATAGCGTATATTTGCAGTATCAAACTACAGCACTTCTTATGAAATACG
>JBEAVK010000047.1:0-8781 GCA_041160955.1 Bacteroidota bacterium | reverse complement strand
ACCACTCACATACAGATCAGTTTCTAAACAAAGCACTACTTTCTAGCAAAAATAGTAAGAAACAGGGTTAGTTCTATCAAGTATTTGACCGACAAAAACAAAGATCAAAGTGTATATTGAGCCAGTAATTTTCAACACAGCACAGATCCAAGTTGCCAGATAGGTTCACGACGCGCCCTGAGCGAAGCCGAAGGGCAGCCATTCGCAGGATTGCATTTCGACTACGCTCAATGCCCGTTCGACTACGCTCAATGCCCCCGTTCGACTACGCTCAATGCCCTTTCGGATACGATACGGCAAAAACAATTGTCGGCTTTACCTAAAAGTCACGCGGACAAGCCTCAATGCACAATCTCAATTTACCACTCACATACAGATCCGTTTCTAAGCAAAACACTACTTTCTATCAAAAACAGTAAGAGACAGGGTTAGTTCTATCAAGTATTTGACCAACAAAAACAAAGAGCAAGGTGTGAATAGAGCCAGTAATTTTCAACACAGCACAGATCCAAGTTACCAGATAGGTTCACGACGGTCATTGAGCGAAGCCGAAATGCCCTGAGCGTAGCCTAAGGGCAAATCCGTTTATAACCAAAATATCTACTTATAAAAACAACGCCCAAAATAGAGTAGGGTAGGGCGGTTCGGCTTCGCTCACCGACCCTACACCGCTCACCTACTATCTGATTTTGGTACATTTATCAATTTCGTTTTTTTTTGACGCAATTTTTCAATTTGTTATTGTTAATCATGAAAAAGCCAACAAATTCCGATTTTAAACACTATAATCTTACACATTAAAATTATTTCAATTTTCAATCAATAAAACATAGAAAACAATCATATCTGCAAAGTTTTGTAGAAACAGCAAAAACGCACCTGAAAATCCATTATTTTCTCCAAAAACTTCTCCCAAAACCCCGAAATTTACTGCAAAATACACTAAAATTCCATTTTTCAGCATAAAACATAAGAAACACCCCAAAGGCCGTTTTTGCCTATTCTATTTAACATAATATATATTATGGAAAAATTATTAGCGCGTTTTTCGCTTTCTACAGGCTAAATTACACTTAAAATAGACTTACTAAAATCATAGATCAACAATTCACACACAAAAACAATTTTAAAACTAACTTTGCGCCCAATATGAATATTGCTATTTTTGCTTCAGGAGGCGGATCTAATGCCTTGAAAATTATTGAACATTTTGACGGTCATCCGTTCATTAAGGTTGCGCTGATTGTTTCTAATAAACAGGACGCTGGTGTGCTGGATATTGCCCAAAACAAAGGCATTCCTACGCTGATTATCCAACGCGCAACGTTTTACAATACAGAGGCATTATTGACCAATTTAGAGGAATATGCGATAGATTTTATCGTATTAGCAGGGTTTTTATGGCTTATTCCTGCCTATTTAACGGCTCGTTTCGACCATAAAATGGTGAATATTCACCCTGCACTTTTACCCAAATATGGCGGCAAAGGTATGTATGGTATGCACGTTCATGAGGCCGTACACGCTGCTCAAGAACCCGAATCTGGTATCACCATCCATTATGTGAACGACCACTACGATGAAGGAAATATTATTTTTAGTGCCACAACTCCGCTCTTACCCACCGATACACCCAAAGATATTGCTCGGAAAGTGCTGGCTTTAGAACACCTACACTTTCCGGTTGTTATAGAGCAATTATTGAGCAAAAAAGCATGATTTAACACTGCTCTAGTGCCTGCATTATATCATTTATAATATCATCCGCGTGTTCCAATCCTACTGAAACACGTACAAGACCGAGTGTAATACCTACTGCCGCACGCTCTGATTCACTCAGTTTAGAATGTGTTGTGGAGGCTGGATGCGAAGCAATTGTGCGACTGTCGCCGAGGTTATTGGTCATCGAAATCATTTCAAGCGCATTGAGGAATGTGCGCCCAGCATCCAAACCACCTTTTAATTCAAAAGTAAGGATACCGCCGCCGTTACTCATTTGTTTTTGAGCAATGCCATACTGTGGATGCGTGGGCAAAAATGGGTATTTCACAAAACTAAGTTTGGCATGACCTTCCAACGCTTTGGCTACTTTTAAGGCATTGTCCGCGTGCTTATCCATACGTAAATACAATGTTTCAAGGCTTTTTGTCAAGACCCAAGCGTTGAACGGACTGAGTGACGGTCCTGTATTGCGCACCATGAGGTACAGATCGTGAATCAAATCTGCTCGACCCACCACTACCCCACCGAGTACCCTACCCTGCCCATCCATAAATTTAGTGGCAGAATGTATCACCAAATCTGCGCCAAATGCTATCGGTCGTTGTACTGCTGGCGTAGCAAAACAGTTGTCAACTACATATAAAATACCGTATTTTTTGCAAATTTCGCCTAAAAATGCTAAATCAATGATGTCTAAACCTGGATTAGAAGGCGTTTCTACATATAACATTTTTGTATTGGGCAATATCAGTGCCTCAATGGTTTCGGGGCTGTTCATGTCAAAATACGTGGAAGAAATCCCCCATTTGGGCAGGTATTTTGTCAAAATAGTATGCGTAGAACCAAACACGGCAGATGCCGATAATATATGGTCGCCTTGCCCTAAAAACGTCATAAATGTCGCAAAAACAGCAGCCATACCTGTCCCTGTGGCTACGCCGTCTTCCGCACCTTCCAATGCACATACTTTGTCAATAAATTCATCCACAGTTGGGTTAGAGAATCGACTATAAATATTTACATCTAAGGAATCATCGGTGAATGCAGCGGCCATATCCTCTGCGGATTCATAAACAAAACTAGAGGTAAGGAATAGCGGTGTGGAATGCTCCAATTCTGCCGTTCGTTTGCGCTGGAGCCGAATGGCTTGGGTTTCTGGTTGGTATTTATTAGATATTGGCATCCTTTTTATGAATTAGTAATCATGGATATTTCCCACGTTAAATTTGCACCTGCTTGACGAAGGGTTTCGGCTACGCTACAATATTTTTCCATCGATAAAGCAACGGCTTTTCTGGCTTTCCCTTCTTCTACTTTTCCAGCAAATGAAAAGACCATGTGTGCTTTTTGCCAAAGTGATGGCTCTTTATCGGCTTCGCGTTCGGCTTCTATTTCTATTTTAAAATCGGTGATATCCTGGCGTTGCTTTTTTAAGATCAAGAGGATATCAACCGCAGCGCAACCACCTAGCCCCATGATGAGCATTTGCATAGGACGGACACCCGTACCGGCACCTCCTGCTATTTCGGGGACATATAAAGACACAGTATTGTCTTGTTCATCTATGGCTGTGGTATGGCTGCCGTCGGGAGCGCATTGTATGGTAATTTTCATGTTGAAATATTATTTGTTTTTACTAGCAATCTTAACCAATTCATTCAATTTCCATAAGGCATCAATTGGGGTCATTGTATTCAAATCAATGGCCATTAATTCGTCTTTGATGCGCATGGTGTATTCATCCACGTCAAAAATATGCAATTGTAAGGGCGCACCGATACCTTTTACTTTTTTACGGAGGTTCTCTGCTTTCGGTTGTGCTACTGGTGCGTCTTGAGGTTCTGTTGTAGGCGCACTTGTTTCGATGTGTTTTGATTCTAAGGTGCGCAAAATTTCCTGCGCACGTTCCACAATATACTGCGGCATGCCAGCCATACGCGCTACATGGATACCAAAAGAGTGGTTAGAACCTCCGGGTGTGAGTTTGCGCAGAAATATCACTTTTTGCCCTACTTCGCGTGTGCTCACATGGAAATTATGGATACGGTCGTGTGTTTCCGATAGTTCATTGAGTTCGTGGTAATGCGTGGCGAATAGCGTTTTAGGGTGTGCGCGTTCGTTATTGTGTAGGTACTCTGTCAAGCTCCAAGCAATACTGATACCATCATAAGTGCTGGTACCGCGCCCAATTTCGTCGAGCAAAATCAAGGAACGCTCGCTGATATTGTTCATAATCAGCGCGGTTTCGTTCATTTCGACCATAAATGTACTTTCTCCGCCACTGATATTGTCGCTCGCGCCTACGCGGGTGAATATTTTGTCACAAAGTCCTATTTTGGCTTGTTTGGCGGGCACAAAACTACCCATTTGAGCCATGAGGACTATGAGCGCAGTTTGTCGGAGCAATGCCGACTTACCCGCCATATTGGGTCCCGTAATTAGGATGACTTGAATATCGTCGTTGCTCAGGTAAATATCATTGGGAATATACGACTCACCGATGGGCAATTGGGTTTCAATGACCGGATGGCGGCCATCTTTAATATCCAATACCAAGGAATCATTGATTTCTGGTCGGGCATATTGTCGTTCTTGCGCAATTTTGGAAAAAGACATCAAACAATCCAAACGCGCTACTAATTGGGCATTGTGCTGAATTGGGGCGATATACGCGGCAACTTCTTCCACCATTGCTTTGAAAATGCGCTCTTCCAGTTCCAGTATTTTTTCTTCTGCACCAAGTATTTTGCCCTCCAGTACCTTGAGTTCATCGGTGATAAATCGTTCGCCATTGGCAATGGTTTGCTTTCGGATCCAATCTGGCGGGACTTGATCTTTCCATTTTGCAGTCACTTCCAAGAAATAACCAAAGACATTGTTGAATCCAATTTTTAACGATGTTATCCCGGTGCGTTCAATTTCTCGTTGTTGTATTTCCAAGAGCAATTCGCGGCTATTGGCAATAATATTGCGCAAATCATCCAAATCTGGGTCTGCTCCATCGGCAATTGCGCCACCTTTTCGTACTTCTGCTGGCGGATCTGGTGCAATAACTGCCCCTATTCGCTCCAATAGGGACATACAAGGATTGAGCCCCTCCCCTACCCTTTTGAGTGATGCTGGCACATCAGGCGCACCATGACCAATGGGATCAGCCAACGCATTTTTAATCTGATTGATGGCACCTAAAGCACGGCGCAATTGATTCACTTCCCTTGGATTAATTTTACCAACGGCGGTTTTGCTCATTAAACGCTCTAAATCGCCGATTTGCCGAATAGGCGTATCCAAATGTTTAGAAAAATCTTCATGCGCGTGAAAAAACGTGACCGCATCTAATCTTTCTTCTATCTGTTTTTGGTTGGTTAATGGCAGTAAAACCCATTTTTTGAGCAGCCTGGCTCCCATTGGACTAATGGTTTTATCCATCACATTCAATAAGGAAACACCGGAATCATGGTTACTGGAAATTAATTCTAAGTTGCGAATGGTGAACCGATCAAGCCAAACAAATTGATCGGTTTGTAGTCGGCTCAACGTGCCGATATGCGATAATTTATTATTTTCGGTACTGGCCAAATAGTGTAAAACTGCACCCGCAGCACATTGCACCAAATCTAACTCATCAATACCAAAACCTTTGAGTGAATTGGTTTTGAAATGTTGTAGTAGTTTTTCGCGACCATAATCGGTGGTGAAAATCCAATCTTCTAGTGTTGAAATATAAAATTTATCGCCAAAAAGTGCAGCAAATTCTTTTTGGCGGCTTTTGGGCAATACAATTTCGGAGGGTCGAAAACTTTGAATCAATTTGTCAGCGGTAGCGGCATCGCCCTCACTTACAAAAAACTCGCCTGTGCTAATATCCAAAAAAGCCAATCCAAAAAGGTCGTTTCTGGCAAAGGAAAGTGCTAAAAGGAAATTATTACTATTGTGTTCCAGCAACGCATCTTCGGTGGTAACGCCAGGAGTAATGATCTCCGTCACGGCACGCCGCACTACCCTACCGGGAACGGGTTTTTCCATTTGTTCGCATATCGCTACACGGTATCCTGCTCGTACCAAACGAGGCATATACAAATCCAGTGAATGATATGGGAATCCAGCCAATGCAATATCAGAACCGCCATTATTCCTGCTGGTTAATGTGATACCTAAAGCCCGAGCCGTTTTTTCGGCATCTTCTCCAAATGTTTCATAAAAATCGCCGACCCTAAATAAAAGCACTGCGTCAGGATATTTGGCTTTAACTTGCGCATATTGTGTCATGAGCGGGGTCAGGGCGCCACCTTTCTCCTCTTTATCTGTTGATTTTGTCCTAGCCATTAGCCTTTTTTATTTATCGAAATAGTCGTCCTTTTCTTGTTCATCCTCCCAGTCAATGGTCTTTTTAGTACCAATGATCGGCGTAAGCATCGGCAAGTCGATCCAAACGGCTTCTGCTGCTGAAATCGCCCCGATACGTAAAAATCCGCCCGAGGCTTTTGCTGTTTCTTTGGCCAATCCGATATAACTTTGGTACAAATCAGCACCCAATGGATCGTCTAATTTTGCTAAAATAGGATTTAGATCCTTTAATTTTTCAGCAATTTGGCTATTTCTGAGGTCAATATCATCGGGGTAAGTGGATAATACGGTATCTAGTTTTCCCCAAAAATCGTGTGCCACTACAGCATAGTATTCATTCAAGTGCTTGGGGTTATTGTACGTGCGTGCTTGCATGAGTCGCTCGCTCCAAGTCCGTTCTTCGCGGTCGAGTACACCATCGGCAGCACCTACCAGAACGGTGATCAATGCAGGTGCACCAAGTAGTGCATCTAATTCAGAGGAGTGCAGATGGTTAAAACCTTCCAAATGGGTCCACATAATTCGTTTTGTTATTTTGTTATTGGTGAGGAATAAGGTTTTATTCTTCCTAATTTGCAAAGATAAATAAACTTGGATAGATAGCCGTTATTAGTTTATTCAGCGTGTTATTTTCGTCCAGAATCAACTACAAGGTCGGACTTGTACATTAACAGAACTGGAGAAAGAGCAGCCGCCTTTTGTTTTGACTTTTACCTCATACACACCTTCTTCACTTACCCTGATGATGCGTTCGGTACTGCCAGTATTCCACTCAAAACTTTCGTAATCACCTTCTACTTTGAGCATGGTTTCGCTCCCTTTACAAATCAAGGTAACACCTGAAATAACAGCACCTTTGAAGGGAACGGTTACTGTAACTGTGGCAGAAGCAGGGGCTGCATCGGGTGTAGTTTGCTGGTCTTGCGCCGATAAATTAAATGCAAAAAAGCAGCATAAAATACAAATGGAGCAATGGACAAAAAAACGAGAAAACTTGTTCATAGTATATGTAATGGGTTGATAAGTTATTGTTTTATCATTCCTAATTAATGATTTTCGAGCAAATGTGGGTTTTTAACGATCATTTTTAAGTACTTAAACATTCGGCCACCATGAATGGCATCCACTATCCGGTGGTCTAATGCTGCACCCAAATTCATCAATCTTCTGGGCACAATTTGGCCTTCAAAAACGGCTGGTTTGGTATTCACGCTACCCATCGTAAAAACGACGGAGACATTAGCCGATGGCAATAATGCAGGGTAACCCATATCCAACCCAATGGACCCGATATTGGAAATAACATAAGTCCCAAAACTATTCGCAGAAAGGCCAATAGAAGGTATGCTCATGCCCCAATTTATGGTCAATTGTTTAATAATCGCCAGTACCCAGCCGCGAATAGGCCAGGGCATAGCACCTAAAACGTCTTTCATGCGTTCGGCATTGTTCACTTGCCCTGTTCTTGACTTAGCAATTTCAGCATCCAAATAATTGGCCAATTCCTTTAAGGTAAATTGGTCTGCACTAACCACTTTTACAGAGCCCATCTCAGAATCACCTTTGATCAAAACACTCAATGATGCATCAATTGAGGGGCGTACAACTACATTTCCGCGTTTGATATAGGTGTTAAATTCTGGTACTTCATCTCGGATCGCACGCGCTACTGCCAGTAAAAAAATATGTGTAAAAGTGATTTTTAAGCCTTCCGAACGCTTTTGGCTAATATACTTTTCCAAATCAGTCACATCTAACTCGACCGACCCGAATATCTTCGAGTCGGTCGGTTTTTTGTACAAAACAGCAGCAACGCGCCGCCAAGTTGTATCCATCGAATGTTGGTTATCCATGGAGGCAAAGATACTGTCAACTCTTTGGATTTTTCATCTCTACTAAAGGTATTTTATAATACACCTTAAATCGGAACTGATACGGGTTGGTCGTGGACAAACAAGGTGAAATACTTTCAGGGAAAGTGACCTTTAGTTGATGTTTACCGTTTTCCAAATTTGTCCAATTCCAAGTATATGGAATATATGGGCAATTTTCGGGATCGGGTGCTTGTATCACCTCAAACCCAAAATGGCACATTGGCACATCCGTTAAAAAGGTAAAAACCCGTGTTTGTTCCACAAAACTAAAAGTACAATGGCCTTGAAAAGCCTGTTCAGATTGGTCTTCACGCCACCAAACTGACTCCCCATCGAACAAAGCCGATGCAGTCGAATAGCGAGGACAAGGGGAGATTTGTGCAAAAATAAAATGCACGGAGCATAAAACAGCGGTGATTGACATTAAAACACGCATAAATAATAAATTGTGCCACGTATGGCTGGTTACGGAAAAAATGATTGATTGAAAAGCGGTAGGCTATTTCAGGATACAAATATATGGCGTTGTACTTTAAAAGACATACTTTTTCTTTTGAAAAAAATAGCTGCACTTGCAAATTTATTATCTTCACCCGCCTCCACTTACATGCTGAACATAGTCGAATTTATGCTGAGCATGGCTTTGTATCAAATTTTAAAACATTTTACTCGAAATAAACTATAAAATAAGTTTTTTTATATTTTGAATGTGTGACCGACCCAGAATGGGTCAAATGTTTATAGAGCAATGTGGCATGTATTACATTCGACCCCTACAGGGTCGCACGCGTATTGAAACCGCGATTTTGCTATCAACATTTGACCCATTCTGGGTCGG
>JBEAVK010000031.1:0-9761 GCA_041160955.1 Bacteroidota bacterium | reverse complement strand
CAACACGGATGAAGTAAAGGCCAGGCGTCAGGTCTTGCAGTCCGATCTGGATTGTTGGTGCAGTGGCCTGTTGTTGTAGCAGCAAGCGTCCGGTTACGTCGGTGATGGTCAAGCGTACGAGTCCGTTCACCTCCAGAGGCAAGCGCACATTGAGCAGATTGCTGGTCGGCACGGGATAGATTACCAAGCCATCAGCTTCGGAACTTACCCCGGGAATACTGGTCGGGACACTCAGCGCGAGTCGTACCGCACCCATGGCGTTCACCTTGCCCCAACCAAAAGTGTTGTTGGGCATGGGGCCATAGCTGGTGGTCCAACTGTCCACGATAGCGGATTGACGGATGATGTCGCCCACTTGTGCGCCGGTAAGCTGCGGGTTGGCCTCCAATACCAAGGCACATACACCGGCTACCACCGGGGCGCAACTCGAGGTGCCTCCTGATCCGATCGAGAACTCATAGGTAACACCATCGAAGGTGACCTCGTCCTTAAGAAGGCTCGGGTCCTCAGCAGGCAACACATAGACCCCATCTGTGGGCGCGCAAACATCCGGTTTGGTGCGGCCATCGTAAGAAGGACCTTTCACCGAATAGAAGACATGATCCCCCGGTGCGCCGTAAGGATCACCCTCGAAACCCACAGGAACAAGGTCTCCTGCTATGTTCACCACGGAATCGCGGTTCACATAGCCGCCCGCGCCCAGTGTGTGAAATCCGGTGCCGGGGGAACCTGCGATACAATAGTTGTCGTCTCCAGCGGTAAAGCCGCTTATGGCTTGCTGCGTTCCGGGATGCGTATCCGTGTAGTTCAGGAAAAGGACTTTGCTCTGTACCAGCGCATCAGCAGCGCTTACCAGCGCCACCAGTGCATAGGGCGAACCATCGGCCTGGCGGTAATCGAACTCGGCTAGCGTGTACGGCTGTCCGTTCGTAGGGTAAGCGGCCTGGGATGCCGCTTGGAAGAAGAGCGTGTCCGATCCTACGAACACCGTATCGGCCAGGAACGCATCGGCTTGGGTGGAGATGAACTCCGTGCGGCCGGCGAGCATGCCAGCACCGTCGATGAGGCCGAATGCGACATCGAAGTGCTCATTGCTCACACCCCAGAACGGCACTGGAAAAAATCCGAAGAATTCACTCAGATCTTGGTAACCGAAGCGTGGGTCTATGATACTGCGTACCGTATCGGGTGCGGTTATATGCACGCGCAGGTTCTGATTGAGCCTCCCTTCGTTGCCGACGGCGTTGCACATGACCACTGCGGGTTGTGCGTTCAGGGCCAGCGCATCCAGGTATTGGTCGAAGATCGCCGTACCATCCTGTGCTGAATAATCAAAGCCCCAACTGGAGTTCAGCACCAAGGGTTTGCCCACGCTCTGCGCATAGTCCACGCAATACTGGACGGCATCGATGGCCGAGGCCTCCGCATCCAATGGGAAGCTCACGATCACCAGATCGGCATTCGGTGCAATGCCCCGGTACTGCCCATTGACCATCCCATAACCGGAACCGCTTGCAGTGCATGCAACACTGTTGCCGTGATCGCCCTGCTCAAATCCTGGATGGTCCACGTTCCTGGTAAGGATGGCTGAAGAGTCCGTGAATTCACTGCCATAGCCAAAAGCGGCAGGTGCGGTGCCGCTGTTGTCATCCTGCACCCAAAAGCGTTTCACACGCAGCGCCCCGTTCAGGTCGCGAAAGAAAGGATGCCGAAGCGCGAAGCCAAAATCAATGATGCCGATCACTACATCGGTTCCGCTGTAAGCCTGTGGAAGACTGAGCCCAGCCTGCACACTGTCGGCGCGGGTGAATTTGAGCACGCTGTCCATCCGCATCCGCGCCGGAGTACCCACATCTACGTAGCGCACACCGGGCAACCCAGCCAGCGCCGTGATCTGTTCGGGTTTGGCCGATACGGATAACCTGCCGGGGTAGGCTCGGTTCAGGCGCACGCCGACCGTCCTCAGCGAAGCAACATCGAAGTCGGAGGTGACGAGTACGGAAATGGCCTTGGGCCAGGAGGTGGTGGGCTGGTGCTGATGCAATGCACCAAGGCCCGATTTTGAATTGGGCACAGGGGCCGGTGGTAGCCCCTGCTTCTGGCGATGCAAAGCCAAGCGTGTTGTTGGAGAAAGGTTGCTGGTCTGTGCGGTGACAAGGATCGAAGTACCTGAAAGCAGACAAAGTATCGCGAGTGCGCGAAATACATGCAACGTCAGGAATGATCGTTTAATGCTAATGTTTGAGCAGTGTTTCATAAAAATTATCAAAAACAGTTTAGCCTGATTTTCTTTGCTATCAGGCGATTGAAAAAATTTACTTTTGTGTTTGAGTAGAGTTTTCCCACGACATATTGCGCATTTAAACTCTTAACTTGGTACTGCAAAATTAGCGGGGTGTATATGAAATCGAAAGAAGTTTTACCTGAATACCGCTTGTATTATTCCAACGCCATTGGAATAAATAGGCATTGCTGTATGAATTAAGTTGGTTATTTTTGCAGTATGAAAGGACTACGATATGAAAATGCCTGGGTTCGAAACGGGGCTTTGTTTACTGGGTTTCTTATCCTGAATTATGTGGATTTTCGGTTGGGTAATACCCCTCAGAGTGAACCGTTTATGTATGGAGTTGCCTTATTAGCGATTGTTTACGGCTTAATGTGGCTGCACAATATATTCTTACTCCAAAGATACTTTCTTAAACAGCGTTTTACCCGTTATGTATTTGGTCTTATGGGCTATCTTCTTGTCACTGCAATCATAATGGCGCTGGTTGAACGGATGTTCAAGGGTGATACGGAGATGGATTTATGGCACATGATTGCCGAATATTGGATGTCGGACTTGATGCTTGTATTTGTAGGTAGCGGCTTTTTCTTCGTGCATTTATGGCTGCTGGCCAATGTTGTTGATACAAAACGGAGATTGCTCCAATCGCAAACTGAGCTGGCTTACCTAAAACAACAAATGAATCCGCATTTTTTGCTCAATGCATTAAATAACCTCTATGGAGTGGCTTTGACGACCCCCTCAGAAGTACCGGATAAAATTATTGAATTGTCTGATTTACTGACCTACCAGATTGAAACCAGCAAAAAGGATTGGACTTCGCTGACGGAGGAAATCGCTTTTATAGATCGTTACCTGCTGTACATCCAATGGAAAACCCATGGTATCCGTATTCGTCAGCAAATATATGGGACTGCCAGCGTATTACAGATTACCCCGATGGTTTTTCTGCCGCTGGTTGAGAACGCAGCAAAATATGCTCCTACAGCACTTGATCCGTTTTTTGAGGTGCAGTGGGACATCCATCAGAACCAGCTTGAATTCACGGTTGTGAACAGTTTCAGGCCTGGACATTCGCCTCATTCTAGTACTCAAACGGGGCTGGATAATCTCCGCAAACGATTAATGCTTTACCATCCGGCTCATGAATTAATCACCAAAGTCGATGGAATCTACTTCACTGCCAAACTAAAGATATGGAACCTGTCTACCACTGCCTGATCGTTGACGATGAAAAGCCTGCTCATTTGGTACTCCGTGCGCACATTGATCGGTGTCCAAACTTGGTCTGGTGCCAAAGCACATACAATGGGGAAGAAGCGTTGCAGTATTTAGCGCAAAACCCGGTCGAAGTGGTATTTTTAGATGTCCAAATGCCGCTAGTGACTGGAATTGAGCTCTTGGCAATGTTGCCCACGCCACCTGCGGTCGTCATGACAACCGCTTACACGGAATTCGCATTTTCAGCATACCAGTATGATGCCGTTGACTACTTGCAAAAACCCATTACTTATCAGCGTTTTTTACAGGCCATTGAAAAGATTAAGGGGTATTCCCGCAATCACTTAAACTTGTCTAAACCACCAGCGGAGCTAACATTTCGAGTCAATGGCGAGGTCGTTGTAATTCAATCATCGGATATAATGTATGCAGAGGCTTGGGGAAATTATATCAAGATTTATCTTACAGGTCAGCAGCAGCGGTTAGTGGTTTACGAATCATTGGCTACGCTCCTGACGAAACTTGATCCCGCTAAGTTTGTACAGGTTCACCGATCCTATTTGATTAATCGGGACTATTTGACACAAGTTACTCCAAACTGGCTACTACTCAAGGGTGGTCAGCAAGTGCCAGTTGGTCGTAAATTTCAAATTTTACTGACCTGACCTGAAGGTCATAAGCACGCTTTAAAAGGTTTGAAACGGTTAAAACAAAATGAAATACAGCCCTTCTAAATGGGTCGGCAAGGCCCTGTTTTGGTTGATGAAAAACCGCCGAAGGTAATGTAAATACTTGCGTACTTTTGTCATTCAGAGCCTTAGGCGTGGAATCTTAGGCCGAAGGCCGAAATGTTGGTCTTATTTGGCCTTCGGCCTACGATTCTTCACCTACAGTTCTGAATGATATCCCACTTTAGAAATCAAGTATAGCACTATATCACTCATATAATGGCACTACCAAAAAATCAAAAATACATTATCTATAATATAAATACACACAACTCTGCATGGTCTGTGCATAGCCAACTAAGCAGCGTTTCACGCGCAGCGCCCCGTTCAGGTCGCGAAAAAAAGGATGCCTAAGCGCGAAGCCACCAT
Organism: Bacteroidota bacterium; assembly: GCA_041160955.1. GTDB lineage: Bacteria > Bacteroidota > Bacteroidia > Chitinophagales > Saprospiraceae > M3007. The sequence goes on along the minus strand of JBEAVK010000031.1, from coordinate 5,153 downwards.
CGATGATGCCGATCACCACATCGGTTCCATTATAGGCCTGTGGAAGGTCTAGTCCGGCCTGCACACTGTCGACGCGGGTGAATTTGGTCACGCTATCCATCAGCATCCGAGCAGGAGCACCTACGTCCACGTAACGCACACCGGGCAGCCCCGCCAGCGCCGCAATCTGTTCGGGTTTGGCCGATACGGATAACCTGCCGGGGTAGGCTCGGTTCAGGTGCACGCCGACCGTCCTCAGTGAAGCAACATCGAAGTCGGAGGTGACGAGTACGGAAATGGCCTTGGGCCAGGAGGTGGTGGGCTGGTGCTGATGCAATGCACCAAGGCCCCAAGCGATGAAAACCGCCATTGCTATGAGCAAAAAATTCATCCCAATCACGGAGGTTTCACCGCACGAAAGGTGAAAGCCCGTTGCCAGCACCTGTACAATCGTCAGGCCAATGGCCGCAAACACCGTCAGTTTGGGTTGGATACGGAGGATAGAAGGCAGCAACAGGCCGATGAAGCGCACCAATCCGGCAGGCATTTCAGCAGCCCAAGGCAGCATTTTGACGATTTCTTCGATGGGTTGGAACAATTTGGTGCTGCCCGCCATGAGGTAGAGCGCAGCCAATAAAACTTGGGGTATCTAGAGGGCGAAATGCGGAACATTTCATACTGCGCAACGTCGAAGTATAACCGACGAATAACGAAGACAGGCGGAAAAAGAATAAGTCCAGCCCGTCAAACTTGACTTGCAATCTCACTATAACATCTGCGAAATCCCGACTTCCTATAAAATCTATCCCGTTTCGTATAAATGTAATGATGCCCTACTGCTTCGTGCCAGACCTTTGTACAATAAAGGAACGATGCTCTAAACATCTTTCCCTGTTTTTAAAATTGCAAAAACAGTATTTTTTACTACACAAATCAAAATGTCTTATGCTCATTCCAGCAAAAACATCATTCACAAAAAACGCATTCCTTTTTTGCCTAGCGTTTTTTGCCGCACAGGCATTGACGGCACAGACCAAAGTTGTGCCGCAGAGAAATCCATGGCTCGACAAAACAATATCGGCCAAGCGCAATGCACTACTCAAAGAAAAACTGATCGCTTCCAAGGCCCAACCAAAAGTAGCAGAACGTGGCAATCCTGTAATGGATCAATTGCCCGCTGACGCTCGTTTTGCGGCACAATTTGAAGAAAGTCAAGCAGTTGTGATAACCTGGGCCTATGATCGAATCATAGATAGTAACTTTAATATTATAAACTTAGGCATCTATCCGGATACGCTATATGGAAAAATCAGTTGCGATCTTGCTGATGCCATCCAGCGTAGTGCAACGGTGGTTATCCGAGTACTATCCTTGGCCGACTCCGTTACCATCCTACAGATGATGTCGGATCGTGGCACTCCGCTTTACAATTACCGTTTTTACGAACTCGCTATTGATGATTGGTGGGATCGTGACAGTGGCCCCGTATGTTTTTATTATTCAGACCAAGATTCGATTGGCATCCTTGACATGGACTACTATACTTACGAGGCGGTAGCATTTGAAGATGGAAGCATTTTTACGGATTATAACGAAATAAATGCGTATAATAGGATTCATGATGACTCTATCCCTATTGCTGTTGGCAAGGCATTGGGTTATCCTATTTATAAAACCTCATTGAACAATGAAGGCGGCAACCTCATTTTTGATGGCTTGGGCGCAACTTGGTCAAGCACCCGTACACGCGAACAAAATGTCGGGTCGAGTTTTTCTTATTTTTTTGACCCCGTAACTTTTGAAATTGGGATTGATTCAAGCATTATCACCTATGCAAATTATCCGGCACTCAATGATAGCGAATTTGAACAGTTATACATTGATTCTTACAATACCAATAATTTTATAGAGCCGATTTCCTTGAATTGCGATGGCGGTACAGGACACATTGATATCTATGTCAAACTTATTGATGACAATCGGTTGGGGATAGTTGATTACTCCCACGCACCCGGACACAGCGATTATGAAAATTGGGCTACCAATATTGCGGCATTTGAGGTGGCAAAGGACAACAACGATAAGCCTTTTGACATCAGTATTCTCCCGATGCCACTCACCGATGGCGATGTGCCACAATCGGAGTGTGAATTTGATCAACGCACCTATATAAATGGTATTTTTGTCAATAAATCATTTATTATGCCGGTACAAAGCGATCCGGCTACTGGTTTGTCTCCATTTGACCAAACGGCTGTCGAGGCTTTCCAGAAAGCCTTTCCCGGCTATACCATTATTCCGATTGACAGTCGCTTGATGTATGGATTAGGTGGCGCGCTCCATTGTATTACGCATGAAATACCGGCAGAAAACCCGATTTTTATCCGACATAAAGCCCTTACTGGTACACAGACCCTGCAAAATAACTATCCGCTCACGGCAGAAGTGAAAAACAAAAGCGGTATTGCCAATGCCAAGGCTTATTTCCGAAAAGCACGTCAAACACAATGGCAATCGGTCAATATGACGGCTAATGCGGGCAATAATTTTAATTTTACGTTACCCGGCAATGGGTTTTCACCATTGGATACCATAGAGTATTTCATCGAAGCTATAAGCAACAATGGTAAAACCATCACCAAACCTTTTACAGCGCGGGAAGGTGGCTACTGGCGGTTCAATTTTGGTAATTTGGTGGCTACTTCCAATCCTAACGAATTACTTTTGGAGGTATTCCCAAACCCTAGCGCGGCTGGTCTGTTTCAATTGACGGGTGTAGATACTGATTCGCCCCAATTTGATATCACGGTAAGCAATTTGCTTGGACAAACGATTATGTTGCAAAAAATGAATAATTCAACTATTGATTTAAGTGCACAGCCATCCGGGGTGTATTTTGCAAACATTCACCACAATGGGATGTTGAAGATTATAAAATTGGTTAAATCATAAGAAACTGTTTTAATACTCCTGACGAGACTATAAGATTCAGATTTTGTGGATAGACAAGACTCATTTTTGGGCTAATATCGGGGCCATAAGCACTCAAAAATAGCCGCAGTATAGCCGCAAAAGATGAGGCTTATAGACCGGCAAGGGGTTTTAAAACAGTTTCTAAGCATCGCGTCATAAATATATTAGATGGACAGCGGCGTTTCAATTGACAGATTGAAACGCCGCCTTTCGTTTTCTTCTTTCGTTTTCTTCATAAATAAACATGCAAAAAATACTCAGAAACTGTTTTAATATGAGATACTTGCCATTTCTTGTTTTACATGATAGTCGGTTGATAAGGATCTAAAATTACAAAATGTGGAGCCAACAGATATGAATGCGAATCCAGTATTGATTTTTTTAACCAACAAACGCTGGGCGTTTGTACGGCATATATTATTTATACTTGTCGTTGCCTTGAGTTTCGATGTATTAACACCGGAGTCAATGAGAAAATATGCTGAAAAATTGGGTGTTCCATTTGAAATATTTTACATGATTCAAGTGGGGGATATGACCTGTTCATTGGCGTTAATTTATTTTAATTTGTATTTTTTATTTCCACGATATTTTCAAAAGGGATTATACACCCATTACTTGATTGGGATCTTTATTTTAGCAACAATCTTCTTTATTATGGGCTACTTTACGCAACAGTATTATATTGAATATCTTAGCGAACTAGAACAATTTGCCATTCATATTACACTTGAGGATTACATAGCAATGATTATGTTTCCGCTCGTATTTATATGTGCTACAACGGGTTACAAAGTGTTTAAAGTATGGATTTATGACCAAGAACGCTTTATGAATATAGAAAAAGAAAAACTGAACAGTGAATTAACAAATCTTAAAAATCAGGTAAACCCACATTTTTTATTCAATACTTTAAATAACCTACATGTACTGATTCAGGCCGATCCAGATAAAGCATCCGAACTTGTTTTGGGTTTGTCGGATGTATTGCGCTTTCAAATTTATAACAGCCAAAATGATAAAGTTCTGCTAAAAAAAGACATAGACATTATCAATCAATATTTGGAATTGGAGAAAATAAGGCGCGATGATTTGAAGTTTAGTATCAATATTATTAACAACATCAACGATGTTTTTGTACCACCACTTTTATTCACAAATTTTATTGACAACGCTATAAAACACAGCCAAAGTCGGGACTCTGCCTTCATTAAGATCTTATTTGAGCGTGTTGGCAATCATATATGCTTTGAAATCACTAACTCAAAACCAGATCAGCCTGCTCAAATAGGCAATGAAGGGTTGGGGTTAGTAAATGTGAAAAAACGCTTGGAGTTGTTGTATGGTGCAACACATACATTAGAAATAAAGGAAGAAAAAACATTATTTAGCGTAAAACTAATATTCCCGATATGAATTGTATCGTCATAGATGATGAACCTTTGGCAAGGCAAGGTATGGAGATAAACATCAAAAAGATGCCAAACCTTCATTTTATTGGCTGTTTTAGCAATCCCCTAGATGCGACGCCAACATTGGAACAGCACAACGTTGACCTCATTTTTTTGGACATCAATATGCCAGAAATAAGTGGGCTAGACTATGTAAAAACCTTGATACATACCCCCTTAATTATATTCGCAACGGCCTACCCACAATTCGCCCTGGACAGTTACGAATTGGATGCTGTTGATTATCTATTAAAGCCCATTCGCTTTGATCGGTTTGTCAAAGCCGTGAATAAGGCACAAAATTATCTTGATTTACTGAAGTCAAAAGAAGGCAATAACAACGAAATACAATCCATAAATCAAGACTTTATTTATGTAAAAGCCGACAGAAAGTATTATAAAATTGATTTCAAGGATATACTCTATATCGAAGGATTGAAAGATTATGTCATCCTACACACGTCAGATCGTAAAATAGTGACGGCCATGAATTTAAAAACCATTTTTGACCAACTCCCCCAATTGCTATTTGCGCGTATCAGCAAATCGTATATTGTCAATATTGAACACATTGTATCATTCGACAATGTTTCTATTTATCTCAATTCCACCGAATTGATCATTGGAACGAGTTATAAAGATGATTTTTTCAGGTTTTTTGTAGAAGGAAAGGTTGTAAAACGGTAAGGAACTGTTTTAGGATCGCTCATTAAATAGAGGGTGTAAGTCCAGTTTGATGTATATTTGTGC
>JBEAVK010000387.1:0-13350 GCA_041160955.1 Bacteroidota bacterium | reverse complement strand
TCAAATCAAGGCAAATTTTGCAGTCGAAATGGGGTATTTTCGGCGAAAAATTTAACGAAAATTTGGCGAAAATTAACCATTCTCAGCATACGAAACTAATTCTGTATAATGTCTATTAATTGACAATTAAATTTTTGTTTTGATATGAATGTGATCCGGAATTTTTTTCTGTTCTGTTCGGGAGCAGATCCTTCCACTTTGGAGCAATGCCCCACCGATACCCATAAATATGCTGGCATAGGCGCAACGGTATTTTTTACTGGCATTTTGGCTTTTTTCTCTTCTTCTTATGCGCTTTATACTGTTTTTGATTCCGTTCCGGCGGCTATTATATTTGGCGCAGTATGGGGTTTAATGATTTTTAACCTCGACCGTTATATTGTGATGAGTATGAAAAGCCAAGGCAAATGGTGGCGCGATTTGTTTATTGCCCTTCCGCGTGTGGGTTTGGCGGTATTGCTGGCATTGGTAATTTCCAAACCATTGGAATTGAAGATTTTTGAAAAAGAAATTAAAGGTGAATTGGTGGTGATGGAGCAAGAGTTATTCAAAAAACAGGAAGACCGCGTAAAAGAGCGTTTTAGTACCGAAATGACGGATATTCAAAGCCGTATTCAAACCCTCAAAGCCGAAATAGCATCTAAAACAGCCCGCCGTGATACACTCACACTCGAGGCCATGCGGGAGGCCGATGGAACGGGAGGATCTGGTAAAAAGAATTTAGGCCCTATTTATCGCGCCAAAAAGAACGAAGCGGATTTGGCTGCTGCTGATTTTTTGGCCGTTGTGAGTGCCCAACAGCCGCGTATTGATTCATTGGAAGCACAGTTTCGCCAATTGGAAGCGCAACAAACACAGGGCATTGCTACGCTCCAGCGTGGTGCTTCCGATGGTATGGCTGCACGTATGGAAGCACTTTCGCGGCTTGCACAGGGAAGTATGGCGATTTGGTTTGCTAGTATTTTTATTACATTGCTGTTTATTGCGATTGAAACTGCACCGATTTTTGTCAAACTCATTTCTACCCGCAGCCCTTACGATTATGTGCTGCATCAAAGTGAGTACGTGTTTGAAATGAACCATTTGGAATATACGACCATGCTGTCCAATACTGTAAAAAATAAACTCAAGTACGAAACGGAAACAGGAACGCACGCCATTCAGGCGCAAATTGCCGCCGAAAAAGCCAAAATTGATGCTAAACTCAAGGGGACGCTAGATGGTATTCAGCAGCAGAAGGGGTATAAATTTGATGGGGTATAATAGACCTCATTTCAGCATTACGTCCCTAATTCTATATAATGTCTAATTTGCCGATTTGCTATTTTGCCGCATTGGCTCCTATGCCCAATTCAATAATATCCAAAATACTTCTATATACTTTAGCCCCCGAAGCTACCCATGCAACGGGGTTTACCCATTCAATCCTTTCGATATCCTCTTCGGTTTGAGGGATTACTTTAGTATCGGAGGTTTGCATAGCGTACCACCAGGTTTTTTTGAGGATACGATCTCCTTTAAGTGAGAAAGTATGCCAAGTCAGATCTAGGAATTTACCCAATTCAATATGTTGTAAACCAGTCTCCTCATTCACTTCGCGTACTGCGGCTTCTTCGGGTGTTTCTCCTGGATCAATCTTTCCTTTGGGCATATCCCATGAGCCACGGCGCAGGAAAACCAGTAATTTTTGATCGGCATTGAGCACATAGCCTCCGGCTGCTTCCTGAATTTTGAAACACGACTGGAAATCGGACCATAGGGCTTCTGCATTATCGGCATAAAGCACTACAGCCGACACCTGAGTATTCTTATCCAAAAGGTCTAAATACTGTTTTATCTGCTTGCGTTTGCCTAAATAAGGCGCGTTATACACGTTTTTATCGTGTAAAAGACCTAATTCTCCAGTAGAATCGGGAGTTCCCATAAAAAACGGTGTACCGTTCACATAGACTTTATACATTTGCAACGATTTTTCTTTTAATAATTCCCGCAAATGTAAAGAGATAAGGTTCTTTTGTTGCGGAAATATTTGACAATTATGACAAACGCAAAAAATTATGCCGCTAAGGTTGCACGGCACCTGCTAGAAATCAAAGCCGTTAAACTCAGCCCGAACGATCCGTTCACGTGGGCTTCGGGGATATTGTCTCCCATTTATTGTGATAACCGCGTGGCACTGTCGTACCCGGCTGTCCGCAATTTTTTAAAACAATGCCTCAAAGAAGCCTCCGAGCAGTTCGATTTTGATACTGTTGCAGGGGTGGCCACAGCAGGTATTCCTCATGGTACCTTATTGGCCGATGCCCTTGGTAAGCCATTCGTATATGTGCGTCCCTCGGCAAAAGACCATGGCAGGCGCAACTTGATCGAAGGAGAATTGCCACAAAATGCAAAAGTTTTGATTGTCGAAGACCTTATTAGCACAGGCGGTAGTTGTCTCAAAGCAGCCGATGCCCTCATCGCCGCCAATGCGAAAGTAAGTGGTGTTTTGGCGATCTTTCAATATGGTTTTGAAGCAGCCGATCAAGCATTTGCGGAGCACAATATCCGATTACATACGCTGACTGATTATAACACGCTGGTACAAGAAGCCGTTTCGATTGGGTATATCTCTGAAAATGATCAAATTACCTTACACAAATGGCGTGAAAATCCACAAGGATGGGGCGCATTGTACGCCTAAATGTATATTTAATAGATGGATTTAGCTCAGTCGATATTTTGGGTAAGAATACCTAAATTATACCCTTTGAACTGGTGTAAATAGGTTATTCTGGCCAATAAATTATACAAAAATCGATCTGTTTTAAACGAATGACATACCTAGAGCGATAAACTGTAATTTACTCAATTAATATATCGGCACTTAGGTATCTAATATCAAATATACGAAGTACATTTGCAGCCTTTTTTATAAAAAACTTACTACAAATATGACAGAGCAATCGGAATCTTTTTTGTTCCGGTATTTAAATAATATCAGCCCGACTGGACATGAGTCCTCGGGACAGAAATTATGGTTAGAGTACCTTAAGCCGTATATTGATGATTGGAAACTAGATAATTACGGCACTGCTTATGGCATCATCAATCCTGGTACAGGATATAATGTGGTGATTGAAGGCCATGCAGACGAAATTTCATGGTTGGTCAATTTTATTGCAGAAGACGGATTCATACATGTGATCCGAAATGGCGGCAGTGACCATATTATTGCGCCGTCGATGCGTGTTTTTGTGCATAAGCGCAATGGCGAAAAAATACCCGGGGTGTTTGGTTGGCCTGCAATACATACACGTACAGACAAAGATGCTACTCTTGCGCCAAATTTGGAAAATATTACGGTGGACATAGGCGCTAAAGACAAGGAAGAAGTACTCAAAATGGGCATCCATGTTGGTTGTATTATTACTTTTCAAGATGGTTTGACTAAACTTAACGATCGCTATTACTGTGGCCGTGCTTTGGACAACCGTATGGGTGGTTTTTGTATTGCCGAAGTAGCGCGTATGCTCAAGGAAAATAATGTAAAACTGCCATATACGCTTTATTTAGTCAATTCAGTACAAGAGGAAGTAGGTTTGCGTGGAGCAGAAATGATTACAGAAACGATCAAACCTAATGTAGCTATTGTTACTGATGTGACCCATGATACCAGCACACCATTGGTGAATAAGAAAAAACATGGTGATGTGCGTTGCGGACACGGGCCTGCACTGGTATATGCCCCTGCAATACATCAAAAATTGATTGACCTTGTTGTGCAAACCGCCGAGGAAAAGGAAATTCCATTCCAACGCGAAGCATCCAGCCGTATTACAGGTACGGATACCGATGCGTTTGCATATTCCAATGGAGGCGTGCCATCTGTTTTGATTTCGCTGCCTTTGCGTTATATGCACACCACGGTAGAAATGGCGCATATTGATGATATTGAAAATGTGACAAAACTGATTTATGAGTCTTTACAAAAGATTGAGTATCAGCATAATTTCAAATATTTTGATCAGATCTGAACTTAGTTCGCCATGCATTACGCTATTTGCCAAGTTAGTCTAGCCCCGCTCCGTTCGCACCCCGCTGAAAAAAGCGAAATGGTGTCCCAATTGCTTTTTGGTGAAACAGTGAGTATATACGAATCAAAAGATAACTGGGTGCATGTCACCTGTACTTGGGATGGCGTAAGCGGATGGGCCGATTTGAAACAACTCAAGCGTATCACCGATGAGGAATTCAATGAATATAATCTGGAACAAGCCATGAGCCTCTCCTTAGTGGAGGGCTTAATGGCCGCTGATCACTTTATTCCGCTCACTTTGGGTGCTGTACTTCCAGGTTACGATGGCTTGCGGTGTCATTTGGGTAATCAATCGTTTCAGTTTTCAGGTTCTGTTATTACGCCCAGAAACAATCCCGCTACCGGCGAATGGATCGTAAAAATTGCACGCCGATACCTCCATGCGCCCTATATGTGGGGCGGGCGTTCTCCATTCGGGATTGATGCTGCAGGTTTGGTTCAGATGGTATTTAAAATGGTGGGTATGCAACTACTCCGCGAACCCATGCACCAAGTTACGCAGGGGCGTTCCATTGATTTTACGGAACAATGCCAAGCAGGAGACCTTGCTTTTTTTGATAATGGGAAAGGCGATATTAACCATGTGGGTATTGTGTTGCCCGGATGTCTTTTGATTCATGCTTCAGGCAAAGTTCGTATTGATAAACTAGATCATTTTGGGTTGTTTAACCATGAACTCAACCGCTATACACACCAATTACGTATCGTTAAACGGTTAATTGCAGACGAAGTAGTTGAAACAGGCCAAGTAATCGCTAGTGACGGTGACGATCAGATGACTGGACTGGTGAGTCAGGCTGCTTTATTTTAGCCCCCATTGTTTCAAAAACAACCCTACAAAATTTCGACCTTCGGTAGCCAGTATTTTCCAACCTACCTTGCTAAACACCACACCAGGACGTAGTACAACGGGAACAGGGGTCACTTTAACCCTGTTTTTGGCCAATAATAAAAATTCGAGGTCGAATAAAAAACGGTCAATTTTTGTTTCCAAAAAAATAGATTTACCTGCATTATCAAAACCTTTTAGGCCACATTGTGAATCGGTGACTTGCAACCGAAGCAAATTCAATAACATCCAGCGTAGCCCCTTCGACAATATACGCCTGAAAAGCGGTACATGGGCATAATAACCCAAGTCGCGGTTGCCGGCAGCAATACCACCATGCTCCCTTAAATGCTCCACAATAGCCAACATGCTCTCCATGGTATAGGGGAAATCAGCATCTGTTATCAAGTAGATATCGGCCTGAGCATGCTGTACGCCTTGGCGCAAAGCATAGCCTTTACCACGGTTGGTTTCATAACTGACAATCTTTATTTCAGGGATCAATATCGGTAATTGAGTCAATACAGGAGGAGGTGTTTGATTTGTAAACCCATCATTGACCAATACTAAATCAATTGCGCTGGTAATATCTTGCAATCGCGTTTTTAGTTCACCAAATTTCTTGGCAAATGAAGTACCCCACTCCTCCGAAGGGTGGTAACATGGCACAACAATACATAAATGGGCAGTGGTCTGCATGGGTCAAAGGTAGTGAAATTGTTTGGCTTTGTATGGATGGATATATGAATCAGTAATGAAAAGTGCAGATTTATCCATAAAAAAAACCGCCTGACACATTGAGTATCAAACGGTTATAGGTTTTTATTGTAGCGCGGAAGAGACTTGAACTCCCGACCTTGCGATTATGAATCGCATGCTCTAACCAGCTGAGCTACCGCGCCATATTTGAAAAGCGGGGCAAAGGTACTGGATTTTGGATGAAACCACCAAAAAGAATTTACTATTTTTTTTAGCAAATTATAATTTGGGGGGCATTGTGTGCGAGATTAAGTAATTTTTAGTAATTCTACCTCAAAAATCAAGGTAGAATTGGGGCCAATTTCGGCAGTCAATTGGCGGTCACCATACGCTAAATTAGCAGGGATAACCAAGCGCCATTTGCTACCAACGCTCATCAATTGCAAACCTTCGGTCCAGCCTGCAATCACCCGATTGAGCGGAAAAGAAGCGGGTTGGCCACGTTGGACTGAACTATCGAATACCACACCGGCAATCGTAGTACCGTGGTAATGACAAGTAACTGTTTGGGTAGCGGAAGGCTTGGCACCATCGGCTGCTGTAATTATTTCGTACTGAAGGCCGCTCGGAAGCGTTACTACACCTTCTTTTTGGGCATTTTCGGCCATATAGTCGATACCCGCTTGTAAATTGGCCGCAGCCTTGGCATCAAACATGGCCTTTAGTTTTTCTGAAACTGACATGATATATAGTGTTTTTATTTAAAATTCATCGCCAAAAGCAAAATTCGGTTTACGATCAATCCACCTGCCTCTTGTAAAATCTGGGATAGCCTGTGGTGCGCTGCTCATTGCAATAGATGCTTCGGAGAGCGGCGTGATAGACAACCAAGTTGCTGCGTCATATACATCCATTTGTGGCGCAATATTGCGTTTGGCGCATTCGATAAAATGGTGGAATACAAAGAAATCCATACCGCCATGTCCGGCAGTTTTGGCATCGGCACCAAAGCGTTTCCAAAGCGGGTGGTCGTATTTATCGAGCCATTCCTTGGCGGGTTCCCAGCGGTGCGGCTTGGTTTTACCTTCCAACATAAGGCTTTCATTTACGTCCATCCAGATACCACCTGTGCCTTGTACACGAAACCCGAGGGAGTATGGTCGCGCCAAATTGGTATCATGCGAAAGGATAATAGATTCGCCATTGATGGTTTTTACCACTGTGGTTACCACATCGCCTAATTGGAAATTAATCTTTGCATTGGGGTGGTTTTCGCCGCCTTTTGGGTGTTTTACGATAAAGTCGTGGAGACCACGCGCCTTAGAAGCGGTGGAGGTAAGGTAAGACAAGCGGTTGCCTCGGTTGATATTGGCATACATCGCAACCGGTCCAATGCCGTGGGTAGGATACAGGTCACCATTGCGTCCGACGGAGTGTTTGGTGCGCCATTTGGCCTCGTGAAAACCTTTTTCTCCAAATTCCACACCACCACCATAAGGGTTTTTGCCATCGTTAAATTTGACTTCGCGCAGGTCGTGCTGATAGCCGCATTCAAAGTGGATCAATTCGCCAAAAAGCCCTTCGCGCACCATTTGTAAAATGGCCATTACATCGCGGCGGTAACACACGTTTTCCAAAAACATGAGGTGTTGTCCGGTGGCTTCGTGGGTATTCACCAATTGCCAGCATTCATCCAGCGAAAAAGCACCGCATACCTCGGTGGCCACGTATTTGCCCGCTTTCATACCTGCAATGGCCTGTTCTGTATGCCATTCCCAAGGAGTAGCGATGAGTATGGCATCAATATTTTTGTCTTTGAGCAGTTCGAGGTAATCGTAATCGCCATTGGAATATACTTTTGGTCGTTTTACGCCTTTATCATCAAAGAGTTTGAGGCAGCCATCCACCATCACTTGTTGAGGATCGGCGATAGCCACTATTTCGCAGTCGTCGCGGAGGAGTGCCACTTCTACATGGCTTTGTCCGCGCAATCCCACGCCAATAATACCGAGGTTGATTTTGGATTTTGGTTTTCGGGGCAGTATAAAGGGGGCTTCCACAGTAGTGGTATGCCCCTGCGATGGTACTGCAACGGAGGCTCCAATAATGGCTGCGGATTGCAAGAAGGAGCGGCGATTTAGATGCTTCATATTTTGCTGTCGTATGTTGGACGGGCAAAACTACGTTGATTTTTGAATTTGAATAAAAAAAGGATGCCAAAGGTGCTATTCCCTTCGACATCCTTGCCACTTCTTTTGCTCAATACCATCAATTGAATCATTATGAACAGCCATCGTGGGTAGGTAATTGAATAAATAATCATCTGTTTTAAAAAGAAGTCTTATGTTTGCTTCCTAAATGTTATTAATTTATCGTTAATGAGCATACCCTCCCAATTGTAAAAACAGAACGAATATACCTCAGCACATGCATATCCGACAATTCGTACCTAAAATAATTCGACAACAAATACGCCAGTATCAACGCAAAAGAGTAGATCAGCGGAGCGGTGATGCACAGCGTTTTGCTCGCCAGGCAACCTCGCTACCTCCTATGTCATATTTTATTCTGTTGGTACAGGAGATAAAATCTTCGTATTTATACGAAAATAAAATAGCCAATATCAAACGCAGCAGTGAAAAAGTAGCGGAAGTGGTGATTCATGCCAACGAAATTTTTTCCTTTTGGGAAACCATCGGTATTCCTAATGCCCAAAATGGCTACCTCAAAGGGCGGAATATCATTGCCGGACAACTCAGTGAAGATTATGGCGGCGGACTGTGTCAGGTATCGAGCATACTTTACCACCTTGCTTTACAAGCAGGCATGACTATTGTGGAGCGGCACAACCATTCCGTAGATATTTACACACCAGAAACGCGGTTTACCCCCCTTGGTTCAGATGCAACAGTGGCTTATGGGTACAAAGACTTGCGGTTATTAAACCCATTTCCCTTTTCTTTGAGATTCGATCTTCAAGTGATCGGCCACCAATTTTATGCTACTTTATGGAGCGAAAAACCTGTGCCGCACCATAAAATAGTATTTAAGGTCACCGAGCAAGACCAGCAATTAGCAGTTTTGGCGATAAATGAAGCGGGTATTACTGTGGGGCGGTCTTGTTATTTTAAGGGTTGATTTGAAAGACCACTAAGGTTCAAAAAGAGCATCCAAATGAATATCATTATCCACTAAATCAAGACTATATTCATTTTGCTGGATACCAAAGGTGGAAACAATGGTTAAAAAAACTTGTTTTTGTGTTTTTGTGAGTGTTTTAAATTGCGTGATTTTTTCTTTTAATGCTAGTGCTTCAGCCTTGTCTATTGCCCACGAAGTATTATAAAATTTCATTTCAAAAAGGTTAATGGTATGGTCTTTTCTATCCAATACTAAATCAATTTGAACCCCTTTTTGTGCTGCGGTACCTTTCCAAATGAACCCTGATGCTTCTGTATAAACGCCTCCAATGGAAAGTGCTTTTTTCAATTGGTGCAAATGCTTTATGCAAATACTTTCAAAAGCGTATCCACTCCAACTTTTCCATTCTTGGGTTTGGCTCAATTCCATAAAAACGCCAGTACCTTTTTTGCGACTTTTTTCGATAAATTGTAGATAAAACAATGAGTATTCATCCGTCAAACGGTACAGCGTTTCTTTGCTTTTTTTTCCAAAAGGATAATACGATTCCACAAAACCACAATCCACCAATTCGCCAATTGTCTTTGAAACCCCGCCACCGTTGCTTAATTTGGCTACTTTTATAATTTCTAATCGCTCCATACCCATCCTCTTCTGCGCCAACGCACGTATGATTGCAACATGATTTTCGGATTGCTCAAATAAAGCAGGATATAATTTTGAAAATTCATCGGTCAACAAGCCGCCTTGTCGGAAGCATATCGTATCAATATTTTGTGCAGCACTTTTTCCCGCTTCCACTTCTTTAAGGTAATGCGGTATGCCACCCATGGCCATATACAATTGGAGCAGATGATAACGCTCCATCTTTATACCTCGCGAACGCAAAAAAAGTTCTGCTTCATAAAGTGTAAATGGTTGAAGATCAATTCTTTTCGTTATTCTATTATGTAATCCGCCTTTATGATATACTACTTTTTGAATCATCCAAGAGGCAGCAGAGGCGCAAATGACTACTATAATATTTTTACGAGAAGCCCAACTGTTCCAAAAAAAGCCAAGTGCTTCCAAAAAACCTGATTTGGGTGTGGAAAGCCAAGATAGTTCGTCCAGAAAAACGACCATTTTTTCTTGCTTGTTTTTGGCTTCCAATGCGGTAATAAGCAACACAAAAGCATCAATCCAGTTTTTAGGTTTTTCTGTTGGTTTTATAC
The DNA here is from genome assembly GCA_041160955.1 of Bacteroidota bacterium. Classification (GTDB taxonomy): domain Bacteria; phylum Bacteroidota; class Bacteroidia; order Chitinophagales; family Saprospiraceae; genus M3007. Next base: position 3,389 of record JBEAVK010000387.1, on the reverse strand, counting down.
CAAAATAAATTGTTATTTGTGCTAAAAAATGTGTTAATTGCTGTTGTAGGCTGGCATTCTGAATACCCGTCAACTCAAAATCTATATGTTGCTCATAAGCGGATCTAATTAAAAAAGTTTTCCCAACCCGTCTTCTTCCGATGACAGATACCATTTCTGGTTCCCGATTTTCTAGCACCTTGGTCAGTATTTCGCGTTCTTTGTGCCGCCCAATAAATTCAATATATGCATCCATTTTCTTGAAAAATACGCTATAGGTCGCGCAATCATGGCAAAAATACACACATTGCGCGACCTATGTGCTTTTTGGGGCAATATTTTCTTAAAAAATCTCTTTTTAGGCTTGAAATTGTATTTTAATGCAAATCATGGGTTAAATCAAAATATTGATTTTAAAGGCGTTACGTTTACGAAACTTTCAAGGTCAGCAATTTCCCATGTGACATGCACTCTGTTGTTCAATGGGATAACGGATTTTACGGATTTAAACGGATTATTTTGAAACAATCCGCTCTAATCCGTAAAATCCGTTTCATCCGTTTTGCTATCCTGTCTTAGTTTTGATCCAGATGGAAAATTGCTGCTTCAAGGTTTCGCAAAAGTTACTTTCCATCATTTCAAAAGTGTGTTAAACTTGTTTTTTATAAAATGTCCAATAGTATAGACTATCATTCACTGCTCTTCCAAATCTGTATTGAAGTAATGCGCATCAAGGTTTTAACGGCAACTTGGGTAGGGCTAGTCAAGTCTTTGCTCTCACATTTATTCAATAATATGCTTAGGGAAATCCGTCACCTTTGCGCAACAAACTTGCTCCATCACCTGCTGCAACTGCGTTTTCAGAATAGAGATAGTGTGATCGCCACCTTCATGGCCCAAAGCCGCAACGCCATACATAAACGAACGCCCTAAAAACGTGAATTCTGCTCCGCTGGCTAATCCTCGTGCTATATCAGGGCCAGAACGCAGGCCGCTATCGAGCATGATTTTGATTTGATTTTTGTAATTTTTTACAATCGGAGCAAGGGCGTGAATAGAGGACTCGCCCGCATCCAACTGCCGCCCTCCGTGGTTCGATACAATAATTCCATCCAAACCAAGTCGGATTGCCATCGCAGTATCCTCTTCGCTCGCTACACCTTTAAGTACAATCTTTCCCTTCCAACGGTCGCGGATAGGAGCGATTTTATCTTCGTTAACGCGACCTGAAAAAGTTTGGTTCATGTACGCGCCCAATTGACGCATATTCAAACCCTTGGGCATGTATTTTTTCATGGTAGCAAAATTGGGCTGCCCATGCAGGAGCGTGCGCAAGGCCCAATTGGGTTTTCCCATGATTTGTAAGATATTGGCCAATGTCATTTTGGGGGGCATGGCTAATCCATTTCGGATATCGCGCGGACGATAACCAAAACTAGGTACATCGCACAACACGACCAGTACTTTGCAGCCAGCAGCCTCCGCACGGTCGAGGATATCGTCGCGCAGGGCATTATCGGCTGGGTGATAGAGTTGGTACCAAAAATTGCCCTCCGTAATTGCGCCAATCGTTTCGATACTTGCCGTAGTAACAGTACTCAAGATATATGGAATATTATGCTTTTTGGCTGCTTTTGCCAGTATTTCGGGTGCGCCGGGCCATATCAAACCTTGCAAACCCACCGGCGCAATGCCAAAAGGCGCATCATATATGTGACCAAATAGTTCTGTCCGCATATCAGACCCACTGTGTTTACTGAGGTAATAGGGTTTCAGTTCCACCTCGCGGAGTTCGGCGGTGTTTTTATAGAGGTTTACGTCCTCGTTACAGCCGCCATCGAGGTATTCAAAAGCAAAGCGCGGGATACGTTGTTGCGCACGATCACGGAGGTCGTCAATAGAAGGGTAATTAGTATTGTATGTTAATTTCATAAAAAATCTCTTAGTTATTGTTTACTCTTTCCTTAAACACGTACTTTTTTTAAATCTATCAAATTGGTGGGTACTGGTTTTGTATTCCAATGCTGATGCACTGCAATTGCCGCACCCAAAGCTGTTGCCTGCGCTACTGTTGCGGCATAGACTTCCACCGTTGGGAAGGCTTGCGCTAGCAAAGTCATATATATTTCATTTTGCGAAAAACCACCATCGACAAAGATACGCTGGATCTCTGTATTTCCAATAGCCCAACGAGTTGAAATGGCTTGCTTTTCAATGAGTTGGCGCATAAATTTTATGTATGTTACAATTGCGGGATTATCTTCGTTTTCAATACCACTTAAATGTTCGCCTTTAACGGTTTTATAAAAATGTTCATCCACCCCAAATGCTGCTGCAATACTTTTCACCGATTCATCGTGTTCATTTCCTCCAAAATACCGTGCTGCTTTAACGGGTTTTCCTTCCATAGTCAGATAACAAAGGCAATCTTCGAGCAATGCTTCGGGTGTGAGTGGTTGCTCGTTGAAAGGATTGAGCGAAATACACCAAGTTCCCGTCGAAATGAGTATAAACGGTTCGTGAAAGGTGGCCAAATAAGGTATCAAAGCCGCAGAACTATCGTGCAGACCCAAAGCAGTAGTGGGTGTGTCTGTATCAGGTTTAAAAAATTTATCTGTGATATTTTCGATTTTTACCCACTCGTGGTAGTCGTTTTTTTGAAAATCCCAAAGCATGGTGTGGCAGCCGACAGAGGTCATTTCGGCAGGCGGAATGTGTAACGAGCCTCCGAGCAGGAATGCGATATACTGTGGCAAATGTAAAGACCATTGTATTTTATTAAATATCAATGGTTTATGGTATTTTAGCCAGTATAATTGTAAACCCGAATTGAGCATACCGAGTACAGGTGATGCTGTTTCGAGTGCCATTTTGGTATCTCCGCCAAAGGTGTCAAAAAACTGTTTTTTTAAGTCGGGCGGGAAGGGTTTTAAGTAATTATACAAAGGAGTCAGCGGCTGGCCGTTTGCATCCAAGTGTACAAAACTGGCACCGTAAGCGGTACAGTGCATCGTGCGAATATGGAAACGCGGGTTATTCGTCATAACAGATACCGATGTATCTACCCATTGTTTCAATTGGCTTAAATCTTCGCAAGGAAATCCGTCCTCATCAAGAGCCTCCGGTAGGGTAGTGGTTTGCTCAAAAACGACTTGATAGTCCTCGTCAAAAACGAAGCATTTTTTATTGGTTTTACCGATGTCTAGGACGAGTATATGGTTCATTTTAAATAAAACGCTTAACTTTGCATCAAAATATGGTGAACTATGTCTGAAATCACAAGCCTTTCACAATTGGATTTAAACGGAACGTATTCCTATGCGGATTACTTGACTTGGAAATTTGAAGAAGCCCTTGAACTGATCAAAGGCAAAATAATACCGATGTCGGCTCCAAGCCGGAGGCATCAA
>JBEAVK010000002.1:0-15895 GCA_041160955.1 Bacteroidota bacterium | reverse complement strand
TATTTCTTATCCCCCGAACTGTCATAAAACGCCAAAACAGCCACAATTTTCCATTGCCCATCTTTCAAAATCAGACTGCGGTTTTCACGGGATTTTGATACTTTCCCGTCTGCTGCTGTGAGTGTTTGATCGTACGCGACAAAAGCCATATCGGTTTGGATAATGTATGTGAAATTTGTATTGCCTAATTTGGAATCATCTTTTTTGGCCGTTGCGGCCCCCTCTTTAATGACTTTATAAATGTTATCCCAGCCGACTAAACTAAAAAACGTGCCGTCAGGATTTGTAAAAACAATGGTCTCGTTCTCGTGTTGGGCATGGGCGGCTGCCCACGCATTAAGATCTGCATCAAGCCAGGCTTGGGTTTCGGCTATGCATACTTTTTTGATGGCATCCTCTTTGCTTTGGGAGAAAACCGGGAGTGCTAACAATAGGGCTAGCGCAAATAATAAAGCGTGTTTAATGTGCTTTTTCATGGTAAAAGTTTAGTTTTATAAAGTGAAAAAATGAGATTTTTTATAAGAAATAGGTAAAAACTTAGCCCAACGGTTTCGAGTCAAAAAAGTAGGCAATTTTTGGTCAGACGAGCCACTTTTTTAAGTTCGATGCAGCGCATCGGACGAAAAAAATGGCGAAGTATGACTAAAAATTGACCTTTTTTGGCCGAAATGGGAGTGGGCTAAGTATTTACAGAAATAGTATGAAATATTGGCAATTAGTATAGCATAATGCTTATTGCACCACTATTTTCTCTACCGAATTGCCTAGTGCGGAGCGTACCTCTAACCAATAAATACCCGGTTTCAAATCCGCTGTTGGGAGGCGTTGAGTTGCGGGCAAAATGGCGACTTGCCGACCAGTAATATCCAATAAGCGCAGCGATAAGGTAGTGGTGCTTTGGTCGCCAAAAGGATGTGTAACGGTGCAATCGGTGCCTGCCACAACTGGATTGGGATATACTGATAATTTGCCCAAACGGCTTTGCATCGTTACAGGCACGATGTCGGAAAACGAGGCTTTCCCATCAAAGTCAACTTGTTGCAATCGGTAATAATTGATGCCTAGATGCGGGTTTTGATCTAAAAATGAATATTTTTGAGTTTCGGAAGTGGATCCGACTCCTGCTACAAATCCCAATTGATCCCAATTTTGGCCATCGTGGCTGCGCTCAATATGAAAACCTTGGTTATTTCGTTCGTTAGCCGTATGCCATTTCAGGCGAATATTTTTATCGTCGGGTTGTGCCGTAAAGTCCATCAATTCAACAGGTAATCCTGTACTAAATATCAATTGAACCGATGCCGGATTGGCATAACTAATACTCCACCCAGCAGGCAAATTGGTCGTAACAAATGTCCCAGAAATAGTGGTGGCTGTGATAATGGTGAGTATATCTCCTGTATTTCCGGTGTAGCCGTTAATCAAACTAACATTGAGTGTGCCGTCAAGTGTGGCGGTACCTAGTACGGTAATTTGGTCATAATCGCTGCAAGGATTGGTGCCACCCAGTTCTATGTTAATGGTGCCGATTGTGGTCAGTCCGTTAGAAAAAGTAGGGCATCCGGGGGAATTACCGGGGGCGATGGTTCCTGCCAATGGATTGGAGAATAGACTGGTATTAAAAGTACCATTGCCTTTATACACGCCATTATTCGAGTAAAAGCCGGTTTGATTTATTACGCCGTTATTGGTCAGTGTATTATTATTCTGGAGTGCGCCGCCACTACTGAATGTTAAATTGTTATTTATTGTACCATTATTGTATAGGTTTGTTCCTCCGTAGGTTTCGACGAGACCGTTGTTGGTTAAAACACCTCCGTTATTATTCGTCATATCCCCGAAATTAGTCAGTGTTCCACCATTGTTATTGCTGAGTGTACCTGTATTGGTCAGGATAAGGTTATTGGTTAAAAAGCCCCCATTATTGTTATTGAGCGTAGCCCCGGCATTGTTATTGATGGTTCCTAAACTACTTAATGAACTACTGTTGTTGAGTAATCCGTTATTAACCAGCGTTTTACCCGCAGTATTAGAGATTATTCCTCCCGAGTTATTGTTAAGTGTACCGCCAGCGTTATTGGTGATGGTACTCTTATTAGTCAGTGTGCCGTTATTGGTCAATGTCCCACCGTTGTTATTGTTCAGGAATGCTCCTGTATTGTTGGTGAGCGTTGCACTGCTAGCATTAATCAGGGTTCCAGTATTGGTGAGTGTGCTGTTGTTGGTCACTGTTCCGTTATTTACTACACTTCCGCTATTAGTGAGTGTTGCGCCTGAATTATTGTTAAGTGTTGCGCCTACATTATTGGTGAGTGAGGCTGTTGGGCTATTATTTAGCGTTGCGCCACTATTATTATTTAGGGTCGTGTTATTGGTTAATATGCCATTATTGGTCATCGTTGCGCCACTGTTATTATTTAGGGTCGCGTTATTGGTTAATATACCATTATTGGTCATCGTAATGCCGCTGTTATTATTGGTCAGCACCCCATTATTGATGATTGTAGCTCCGCTATTATTAACAAAAGTGCTGTTACTATTCACATTTCCGCCGCTGTTATTGGTCAAAGTAGCCGCATTATTATTGTTAAATGTGCCTCCACTCACATTGGTTAGAATGCCTCCGCTGAGATTAGTGAGCGATCCGTTGTTGGTGAGCGTACCCAAATTTCTAATTTCAAACAGCGTATAACTATTTGTCAGCGTGCCATTATTGATCAGTGTGCCATTGATAAATGTTGATGATCCCGTTTGCAGCGTGCCATTATTGTTCAAAGTTCCGCTATTAGATATTGAAATGGACGAACCAAGACTAGTGGTTAAATTTATGCCATTGGCGATCGTCATTACGCCCTCTACCGTAATTCTTCTATTGGCACCAAGCGTCATATTTGTCCCCAAACTCAACACGCCATTGACACCAATTCGGAGTTCTCCTGTATTCCAATTAAATGTCCCCGCTGGTAATATGGCCGGATTGGTATTTAATCGTAAGTAACCATTTGTCTGGGTCATATTTAGGGTACCTGAATTGGTAAAAGTACCACTATTATCCGTAGCATAATTGTTCATTGTACCATCATTAGTGATAATGCCATTGACCTGATTTACGAGAAATCCACCGGTTCCACTGATCGAACCCGTATTGTTAAATGTACCCGAATTGGTAATAACCTTAGTATTTACAATCGTATTGGTATTGGTCATTAGGCCGCTATTGGTTATTGAAGCACCATTTTGTAGTAGATTAAGCGTCCCGTTATTCGTAAAATTACCGCCTGCCAAATTGACAATGGTACCTGTGGTATTAAGGTTGTAAACACCATGATTAGTGAGTGTGCCAGAATTTGTAAGCGGGCCATTAGTTAGTGCTAAAGTACCTGAGGCATTATTGGTGCAAATACCACCTGCATCGACGACAAATTGCCCCGATGTGGGCGCAAACGTGCCATTATTTACAAATATACCACCACTATTTATGAAAAGTCCTGCACCGTTTGCTTTTGTAAGTGTGGCACCTGCTGGCACAGTAACAGTGGTGCCGTTTCCAATAATCAGGCTTGCACCAATTTCTATAGTAGAGCCTGTATTCCAATTTAATGTACCAGTGGGCCATTCGAGTGGACTCTTATACAATTGAAGCGTTCCGCCTGTATTCAAATTCAATGTACCTAAATTAGTCAATGTACAGGACACATAAAGCGTGGAAGCATTATTCATGTTAAAAATGCCCCCACTCAAATTTTCAAATGCTCCTGATGCCGCCGTACTCATCGTCTTGTAGTTATTGAAAGTGCCGCCTGCTTTATTTCTGAAATACCAACCACTGGATACTGAACCATTATTATTGATGACACCGCCATTCTCATTGCTCACGTATCCGCCAGTTGTGGCACTCAGTACTCCACCAAGGTTATTTTGAAACGTGCCAAAATTAGATAATTCGCCCAATTCCTGTACAGTAAAAGCCGATCCACTAAAATTAGTGACTGTTTTTCCAGGATTATTATGGAAAATGAACGTGGTCAATCTTATTGTTCCATAATTATTTACAGTTCCATTATTCGTAAATATATGATCAAAACCATCATAGGTAAAAAAAAGATCCAAAATTTTACCTGGATTAACTGTCAAGGTGCCATCCATAGTCAGGTCGGCTGTTCGTGTACAATTCGCATCAATGACTATAAAATCACCACTGGGTAGCGGTTGAGGCGGATAATTGCCACCTGCCCAATTCCCAACGACGTTCCAGTTGCCCGCAGTGGTAAAAGTATAGGTTGTTTGCGCAAAAATAGGTGCGGCCAAACAACTAAAAAGAAATGCAATAAGTGTGATTTTGTAAAATTGGTTCATGATGAATTAGTTTAATAAAAATTATAGCATGACAATAAAAAGCCAATCTGCTAAAGGATACTTGTCCTCTAGTCAGCAATTCATTTGGTTGCTACCTATAATGTGTGAGTATGAAATTTGAATACAAAAGTAAAGACACTTGACGCGCCCCACAATCCCATAAAAAGGGGATAAAATACTTATTTCCCTTTTAAAAATGCCTTAGCAATTGCCTCGCTGACCGAATGTACCGATAATTTTTCATAAATTCGCTTCACATAAGTCCGCACCGTTTCGATACTGATACCCAATTCTGCGGCCACCATCTTATAACTGAACCCTCGGGAAAGGGTTTGGAGCACCTCCATCTCGCGGGAAGTTAGCTTGTCCAAATCGACATCACGTGCGGCGGGTTTGCCGGGAAACAGTTGTAATACTTTTCTTGCAATAACAGGCGACATGGGTGCTCCTCCTTGCGTTACCTCGGTTATTGCTTCCAAAATTCGCGCAGGCGGTGTTTTTTTGAGTAAATAACCGCTCGCACCGGCACATATAGCCTCAAACACACGATCATCATCGTCAAATACCGTTAGCATAAGTGCTTCTACCTTTGGGTGGGCTTTTTTCAGCCTTGCTACCCCTTCTATACCACTTATACCGGGCATATCAATATCCATAAGCACTACATCGGGATGAAGGGCGGCTACTTGCGCCACAACTTCCAGACAATGCCCAAAAGCACCGGTCAGTTCGTACCCGTCTGTACCACCAATGAGTGCCGCGAGTGCGCCACGCAAATCTGTATTATCTTCGTAAAGTAAAGTACGGATGACCATGTTTTTTTTGATTATTTTTTAAAAAATAGCGCCCTGTGTGCATAGGCATGAGCAAGCAAAGGTGCGGAATTAAAATAAGAGCATCTATCCCATAAAAAGGGGACAACTCCATTTGGGTTTATACTATTTTCATCGTTAATTGCACCAAAGTTCCCTTTCCTGGGCTAGTAATGATCTCCAAATTGCCCCCCAATGCCGCGGCTCGGCTGCTCATATTCCGAAGTCCATTGCCCCCCAAATTTCGTTGATCCGTTGATTTACTATCCAATACAAAGCCAATACCGTCGTCTTGTATGCACATCATTAATTGATTTTGCTCTTTTTTGAAAGATACAGTTACCTGCCTCGCTCGGGCATATTTCGCACAATTATGGATGGCTTCTTTGAATAGTAAGTAAAAATTTCTGCGTCTTTCCATCTTTAACGACAAAGATGATACGCCTGCTCCTACTTCAAATCGGAGTTCAGTACCCACGTTTTCAAGTAGTTCGGACGCATACGCGCTCATACGCGCCAGTGCTTTTTCCATTGAATCATTTTCAGGATTGACCGACCACACAATATCGCTGATGCTGTTGAGTGCGCCACGCGCCTTGTCGCCAATATTGCCAAATCTAGCGGCATTTAAATCCTGTTGTAACCCATTCAGAGCCGATTCGGAAAGGATACTAATTGCACTAAGCGTACTACCTACTTCATCATGCAAATCACGAGCAATCCGCAATCGAAATTGCTCCTGGCGGAGACGCTGTATTTCGCGGTAACGAAAAAAGAAATACACCCCACAACTAAATAAAAGCCCCATAAGCCCCCAAAACCACGCTGACCGATAATATGGAGGAGTCACCCGCAATGGCAGTACAACAGTATGCTCGCTTTTTGTACCATCCGCACCAATGGCAGAGACTTCAAACCGATAATGCCCTCCTGGCAATCTGTTGAACGTAAAAGAGTGCTGAGTCCCCGCTTCTTGCCATGGATCATCGGGACGAAGCCGATAAATCAGGCGAGTTTGCTCCGGTGCAGTAAATCCTAGTGTGCCAATTTCGATCGTAAATACCTCCTCATCGGGGTTCAACCGCATTTCTGAAAACACCTGTTGATAGCCTTGGTGAGCAGGTGGAGCAAGCAGACGAGGACGATCATAAACCTTAAATCCAGTAATTAAAGGCTTTGCAACAGGAGGATAGAACTTAATGTCTGCTGGATTGAAACACAGATCGCTCCCACGCCATATTGTACCGTCGCTATCGCAATAAAGTGGATAATTAACAAAAATAGGAGGGACAATACCCTCTTCTTTATCTATTTTTTTCAATGTTTTATGCTGTGGATTATAGCAAAACATCTCTTTTTCATTAAAAAGCCATAACCGCCCCTGCGGATCAGGTACGATTTGAAATATCCATTCCTGTAATCCTTTAACCTGCTCGAATGCACTATCAGGGGGCATGCCGGGGATATACCGACACAGTCCGCCTTCGGTGCCAATCCATACATTACCTTTATTGTCGGGAACAATAGATCGAACAATCTGCCCTCCAATACTATGACTATTTCTAACCTTCTTTTGAAAAAGAATACGTGTTTGTTGTTTGGTATCCCATATTTCCAAACCTATTCCACTTTCTCCAAAAAAAATCTTTCCTAAGGGATCGCAATAAATATTGGTAATAAAATAATTGTACTCTGCCTGAGATCCATCGATCGCAGGTAAATCTATAGGCTTAAAAAACTGCCCAGTGCTGGGTGTATATCGAATAATGCCATTACCAAGCGTCGCAATCCACAGTATCCCATCTTTATCAGCGGCCATTTGTCGCGGCCAAAAATTTGAAGTGCCATCACCCTTAGGACTATTGGTGATCGGCTTGTCTAGAATACTGAGGTGTAATGTGGCAGGATCAAGCCAACCGATACCGCGATTGAGCAATACCCAAATACGACCATCGGGCGCAACAAATATTTGGTGAATTGAACGAGCGTCATTCGGTTGAAAATATAAACGTTGCTTGGCTGTCCTCATCTTTCCTGTACGTTTGTGCCTGGCAAAAATCTCAAAAAAACCAGATTCCGTCCAACTTGCAAACAATAATTCTCCAGTAGGCATGTATTCAGCAATGGCTTGAGCATGAAACCCTTTGGGGAATGATGAAAATGGTAGAAATTGTTGTCGATACGGATCAATTCGGCATAAGCCCTTGTCTGTACCAAACCAATCCGTCCCTGCCTGATCGCGGAAAACAGACCAATATCGGATTGCTTCAACGCTATCAACGTTGGCGGGGTCTATATTACCCCTCGCCCAAGTTTTAAGTTGTGTCGAAAATACCTTTAGACCTTGGTCTGTTGCCAGCCATAGGGTGGAATCATTTTTGTACTGAATATCATAAATATAGTTTTTGACAGGGTCTTTTTCACCTTTTGGGTTAAGATCATACAATTGCCAAATGTGGGTCTTTATGGAAAACTGTAATAGACCTGGGCCAAAGCCTCCTATCCAAATACACTGCTGATCTTTATCTAATTGAAACCCCCACATAGAGGCGGCATTTCCCCCAAATGTATAATATTCCAATGTATGGGCCACAGGGTTAATGTATGCTACGGCGAGTGACCCAATGCCTCCTCTCGTATAATAAACACTTGCCCACAAATTACCCTGCTCATCTTCCAATAAACAATCAAAACTAGCAATAAATTTATTGGGCATCTTTTGTCCAGTATAACCATCTAAGCAAAATTCACTTTCCCATTGCACCATACTGTTCACTTGTGGATCAAAAAAAAAGAGTCCATTTTGATCTGATCCAGCCCAAATGCGATGATTATGGTCTTCTAATAAACAACTCATTAAATTGGGACATGGTATGATTGAAAACTGCTCCAAAATTGGATCAAAACACACAATACCGGTTGCTGTTGTCAACCAAATAAGGCCGTTATGCGCTACCAGCATATCTCGAATGGAATTATTGGGCAAAGAATTGGGATCATCCGGATCATTAATATACTGCTTAAATTGTACGCCATCAAAACGTAGCAGCCCTTTGTGCTGCATAACACACCACAGAAATCCCTGTTGGTCTTGCCTAATGATTTGGATCGGGGCTTTTACACCCTCTTTTTTGCCAAAATATTCAAAAAATGCGCTTTGAATCCATGCCTCGCGCGCTGAAGATTGCGCTGCACTACCTATAGGGGTAACCACCAGCAGCATAATGAGGCATACTAAATATCTAGTGTTCATTTGTTCTGTTTTATTTGTTTTCTAATCTCAACTCTTCAATACCAATGGGTATTTTGGACGATTTACTTATATTATTCTTGGTTAGGCTACAAAGGTAAAATGTAATTATTAATTATCCCAATAAATGACAGTTCCACCCAATAAATAAAATCCATACTTTTTTCCCCCCACCATATTACTACCTATTCAAAACCGATTTACCTTTACCCTCCATGACAGCAACAGTAAACACCCAGCATCGTTTTGTCCAAATTCATCCCAATGACAATGTACTCGTTGCACTTGCCGATTTACCAGCAGGCGCGTACATTGAGCATCATGGACACACCTTTCAATTGCCTGCGCCGATCGCTGCAAAACATAAATTTGCCATTAGGGCATTGGCCATCAATACCCCTGTGCTCATGTATGGGGTACTCGTAGGGCGTACCACGCAACCCGTCGAGGAAGGCGCACTCTTGCATACGCATAACCTGCACAACGACAATACCCCGCCAGTCCTTACGGGCAAACGCCCCAATTGGCAAATACCCGATACCAGCGCATGGCAAAACCGCCATTTTATGGGTTATCACCGCTCCGATGGCAAAGTAGGTACTGCTAATTATTGGGTCGTAATTCCATTGGTTTTTTGCGAAAATCGCAATTTAGAGTTGATGAAAGAGGCATTACTCGCCGAATTGGGCTACGCCAAGCCGCAACAATATGCCGCCTTGGTCAAGCAACTCAAACAGCATTACCACGCTAATCCCGATACAGATGCCTTAATGGCCGCTGAATTTACAGCGCACCTCCAACAAAACCTCATCGCCTCCGAACGATTGTTTCCCAATGTAGATGGCGTAAAATTCCTCGCCCACGATGGCGGCTGTGGTTGCAACCGACAAGATTCTAATGCGTTATGCGGTGTTTTGGCGGGTTATATCACGCACCCTAATGTAGCAGGTGCTACTATTTTGAGTTTAGGTTGCCAACATGCGCAATTTGAACTGCTGGAAAAAGAAATTAAAAAACGCAGCCCTCATTTTGATAAACCGCTCTATTTTTTTGAGCAACAACGCCTTGGTTTGGGCAAAAATCTACTCACTGAAGCCATAAAAGCCACTTTTTCGGGTATGGCCAAAGCCAATGATTGTCGGCGTACACCCGCGCCCATCAGCCAACTTTGTTTGGGGCTGGAATGTGGCGGCAGCGATGGTTTTTCGGGTATTAGTGCTAATCCGGCATTGGGTCATACGTCGGATTTGGTGGTGGCCATGGGCGGTTCGGTCATTTTATCCGAATTTCCTGAATTGCTCGGCGCGGAACAAGACCTCTGTGACCGCTGTACCGATGATGCCACGGCGCAACGTTTCTTGCAATTGATGCACGATTACAATGCCCGTGCACAGGCCGTTGGGTCTGGTTTTGATATGAATCCATCGCCTGGAAATATCCGCGATGGTCTTATCACCGATGCGATAAAAAGCGCAGGAGCAGCAAAAAAAGGAGGTACTTCGCCCGTTACGGATGTATTGGACTACCCCGAAATGGTCACCAAAGCAGGTCTAAATCTGCTCTGCACACCCGGCAATGACGTGGAAAGCACCACCGCCGAAGTCGCTTCGGGGGCTAATGTGGTGCTGTTTACTACTGGGCTTGGCACCCCAACGGGCAATCCCATAGCACCTGTCATAAAAATTGCGACCAACAGCATGTTGTACCAAAAAATGCCCGATATTATCGACATTGATACGGGTTCGGTGATTGCTGGAACGGAAACCATTGAACAGGCAGGCGCACGCATCTTAGATTTTACGATTAAAGTGGCATCGGGGGAACAGATTCCAAAAGCGGTGCTGCTTGGTCAAGATGATTTTATTGTTTGGAAACGTGGCGTTTCATTGTAAAAAATAACATAAAAAAATGTTTACTTTAGATCAAAAATCAGTGATTATTACCGGTGGCGGTAGCGGAATTGGCAAAGCCATCGCCGAGTTATTTGCGCGTCAGGGTGCCTTGGTGCATATCCTTGATCTCAATGAGGATGCGGCCATATCGGTAGCGGATGCGCTGACAAAAGAAGGATGCACAGCAAAGGCTTTTGCTTGCGATATTGCCAATTTAGCATCGGTACAAAGCGTTTTTGACCAAATAGGCCGTTTGGATATATTGGTCAATAATGCCGGAGTGGCGCACGTGGGGAATGCAGAAAATACCCAACCTGCGGATTTTGAACGACTTTTTTCGGTCAATGTCCTTGGCGTATATCATTGTATCCATGTCGGTATTCCTATGTTAAAAGCCAATAAAGGCGGCGTTATTCTCAATATGGCTTCTATTGTGGCCTCGGTAGGCATACCCGATCGGTTTGCTTATTCGATGAGCAAAGGAGCGGTTGCGGCGATGACATTGTCCGTTGCGCGCGATTTTTTGGCCGATGGTATCCGTTGTAATTCGATCTCTCCGGCTCGTGTACATACGCCGTTTGTGGATGGTTTTTTGGCCAAAAACTATCCCGGACAAGAAGCCGAAATGTTTGAAAAACTCGCCAAATCACAACCGATTGGCCGTATGGGCACGGTAGAAGAAGTGGCATCTTTTGCCTTATTCCTCTGCTCCGATGAGGCTGGGTTTATTACCGGCTGCGACTACCCGATAGATGGTGGATTTCTTTATCTCAGATAATCTCTAATTAAAAATATGAAATTAATTCGTTTTGGCAAAATAGGCAATGAAAAGCCTGGCATTGTGGACGCAGCTGGCAATCGCCGTAGTGTTGCGCGCTTTTTTAAGGATTTTGATGAAAAATTCTTTGAAAATGACGGTCTCGAACGTCTAAAAGCAGTATTGGAGCAACACCCAGATTTGCCATTAGTGCCTCCAAAAACACGTTGGGGTGCACCTATTGGCCGACCTTCCAAAATCGTTTGTGCAGGCCTCAACTACGCCGATCATGCCTTAGAAACAGGTGCGGCCATTCCTTCGGAGCCTATTTTATTTCTAAAAAGTACAACAGCCGTCGTGGGGCCTTATGATCAGGTACTCATTCCGCCCGGAAGTGTAAAAACCGACTGGGAAGTGGAAATAGCGGTAGTGATTGGGCGCACGATGCGTTACGTCTCGGAGGCCGAAGCACAGGAGTATATTGCGGGTTATTGCCTCCACAACGACTTGAGCGAGCGCGAGTACCAATTGGAACGCGGTGGACAATGGGACAAAGGAAAGGGTTGCGATACATTTGCGCCACTTGGGCCTTGGTTGAGTACCACCGACGAAATACCCGATACGAACCAGATCAAACTGTGGTTATCTGTCAATGGCCAAATGTTCCAGCAGAGTTCTACGGCTCAATTTGTGTTCAAAATTCCGTTCTTAATCAGTTATATCAGTCATTTTATGACGCTTTTGCCCGGTGATGTGATTTCTACGGGTACTCCACCGGGCGTTGGGTTGGGCATGAAACCACCTGTTTATTTGAAACGAGGTGATGTGATGGAACTCGGGGCTGATGGGTTAGGCGTATCGCGACAGGAGGTATTTTAATGGTGGGCGCTACTGCCATACTTCAAATTCAGTTCTTCGGTTGATGGCGCGACCTTCCACGGTATCATTGGTGGAAATGGGCTTATTTTCTCCAAAACCCTTGGCGCGTAACCGGGTTGCCACAATGCCTTTTGATACTAAATATTCGAGTACCGATTGCGCTCTTTTTTCAGATAACACGAGGTTACTATTGTCCTCGCCCACATTATCGGTATGGCCATTGAGTTGAATATTCATGGTAGTATTTTCATTGAGGAGTGCTACTAAATTATCCAATTCTACACGGCTATTGGGCAATAAATCGGCTGAATTCGTATTAAAAAACACATTTTTGAGTACAATTGGTTGCTTATTATCGGTTTTGCCTGTACTGTCATTTACTGGGCGCAAGGCTATACTCAATTGGAATGGTTGCAAAAAGGAAGCTGTGGAATCTAGGTCGAAATACTCCGAGTGGAAAAGATAACCTTTCCGTCCCACATTAAGTGCGTAACGATGCCCGGCGGGCAGACACACGAGAAAAGTTCCATCTTTTTTGGTATTGGCCGATATATAAGATTCACCTGTGGCCAAGTCTGTAAATTCTACTTTGGCCACTAGCGGATAACCCGTAACGGCATCGGTCACGAGTGCGCGGGCGTAAGTGACTACTTTAGGGCGCAGGTGCTCGGGTAAGTCAAATTTATAGATGTCGATACGGCCCTTACCGCCTTCGCGTTGAGAAGAAAAATAGGCCGTTTTGCCATCCAAAGAGACCACCAAATTGGCATCATGTGCTTTAGTATTAATCGGGAAACCGAGGTTTTCGGGCTTACCCCAATCGCCATTAGGCTGTTTGCGCGATAGGAAAATATCGTCTTTCCCAAATCCCGGGTGGCCATTGGACGTAAAATAAAGGGTTTGTCCATCGGGGTGTAAAAAGGGCAGGCAATCGGTAAACGGTGTATTAATATTGGCGCCAAGATTGCGAGGTGTACTCCATTTTCCACCTGCTTGGCGGGTCGTTTCGTAAATATCTGCTTCGCCCAATCCGCCGGCTCGTTTACTGGCAAAAATAATAGTTTTGCCATCTGCGCTAATGGTAGGCTGCGATTCCCAAGCGGGCGAGTTAATGACATTACTGAAGGGCTGTGCTTTGCTCCACGTATCGCCTTTTTTTTGTGACCAATACAAGTCGCAACTCCCTTGAGAGCCATCATTTCGGCGGTCGCAGGCGGTAAAAACAATCCAACTGCCATCGGGGCTAATGGCCTGTGCGCCTTCGTTTTCGGAGGTATTTACGCCTTCCAAAGGCTGCGCTTTTTCCCATTCTTCCTTATCGGTATCGGATCGTTTGGCGATATAAAAATTTTCATCGTCGTTGGTATTTCTCGTAAAAATCAGCCATTGGCCATCGGCGGTTTGGACGGGAAAATATTCATCTCCATCGGCAGTATTAATGGCATCGCTGAGGAGTTCGGGGTTGAATGGCACGGGATGCTGGATGGCTTCGGCAATGAATACCGCATCTTTATACCGCTTTTCAGCGGTGGCTCGGTCGCGGGTATTGGTGATATCGCTTTGCAAATAAATTTTTAGATGCTCAGCCGTTTCGGCATATTTATCTTGCTCCCATTCTACATTTGCCAATGCTTGATATGCGCGCACTTCGTAGGAAGGGCTGAGGGCAATTACTTTTTCAAAAGCGGTTTCAGCTTCTGGCCAATGGTTGGATTCGCGGTGTGCGCCACCGAGGTAAATCCACGCATCAATAAAGTTGGGATCTATTTCTACTGCTTTGCGATAGGCACGGATGGCAGCTGCTACATCGCCGACTTGCATAGCATCGCGGCCTTCTTTGAATACCTTGAGGGCTTTTTCGGTGGTGGTTTTTACAGTGGTAAAATTAGATTGAGATAAAGACCGATACGGTGCGAAAAAAAAGAATAATGAAAGTAGTGCAAAAGTGCGAATCATAGTGCTGTGAAGGCCAATTTATAAGTTTGAGCGACGATGAAACGACCAATTCTGATAATATTGTGTCAATTTTGTTAATCTTTTGAAAAAAGAAGCAACCAATGGCCAATAAATAGGTTCTAAGGTCATATATTGCGTCCGATTTTCAAAACGACAAAAGTTTGAGCATGAAACAAATTATACTTTCATTTATTTTTACCCTTGTTCTTGGTGTTTGCGCAACTGCGCAATCAGCAAAGAGCGCACCACTAAAAGTGTTCCCTAATCCCACAACCGAATATTTTCAGGTAAGCGATATAGGCGAAACCGCTAGTTATATATCTGTATTCAATATTATGGGTCGCAATGTACGCGAGTTCGAGTTTGTAAAAGACGAACGCTATTATATTGCGGATTTATCTAAAGGACTTTATTTAATCCATTTGCAGGATAAAAATAAAAAAACCATTGCTACCCAAAAAATAGAAAAGAGGTAGCCTCCCTTTCCCCCCTTCAAAGGCACTGTTTTACATGGAAATTCCCTTCTGGAAAAGATGGTTATCATACCTTACCCCTATCCGGTTGGAAGAAGCAGCCTCGGAATATAACCCTGAATTGACAGTCATGCTCGACCGTGGTCGCTTACAATTATTGAGCGGCAATGCTATTTATTCCTGGGACGACCTTTACCATAACTTTACACGCGCTTTCACCCAATTGCAACCTGAAAACCTAGGTTATCAAGATGTATTATTACTTGGCTTGGGGCTAGGAAGCGTTCCTTATATTTTAGAAAAGAAACACCAACAAAAATACCATTATACAGCAGTAGAATGGGACGAGGCGGTGTCTGAATTGGCCGACCGTTATACGTTTTCCCGCTTGAAAAGTTCAGTAGAGATTGTTACCGCCGATGCTGTTGTTTTTGTGGAAGTATGTGAAGATACTTTTGACATGGTGATTGTTGACTTGTTTGAAGACAACCAAACGCCCGAAGTATTTGAAACTAAGGTTTTTTTGGACGATTGTGTGTCCCTCCTAAAACCCGGAGGACTTTTGTTGTTCAATCGTTTATCAAGGAGCAAGGCAGATTCGATAAAGTCGGAGCGGTATTATGAACAGGTATTTAAACCCGTATTAGACGATGCGTTTATGATTGATACGAATGGTAATCATATCCTTTGTTGGTTCAATTTGGGGGCATCGTAGCCACAAATATTGGATTGCTCCAAAGTCGAAAACATAAAAAACGTACCAACTTATTAATGCTGTTTGCTTTGCATCTGTTGTGATGCTTTAATAAATTAATCTAATCACATTTTTAGCCGATAACGTATGAAATCTTATATACTTACCAATGTTTTATTTTTGCTCTGTTGGAGCAGTCTATTGGGCCAAAAAAATGAAGAGGCCGCCATTCAACAACTTTTGGAAAATGAAACAGCAGCGTTTACCAAAATGTCATTCGCTGATGTCGTAAAAACCTACTGGATCATGGATGAAAAAACGCTTGCGAATGTGACCATGCCCGATGGGAATCATATTCACATGAAATTAGATGATCTTTTATCACAAACTGAAGTCCCCCCCGAAGGTCATGCAAAAGTCCAAAAAATGGATTTCCGGTTTTCTATTTTTGACCAAGCAGCCTTGGTCTCCTTCAAGCAAACAGTCACCACCGAGGAAGGCGATAAAGTAAATTCGCATGAAATCCGTTTTCTAGAAAAAGTAAACGGTGTTTGGAAAATACATGTATCATCGGTGCATCAATATATGCCCAAAGGGGATGAATAGGAGCGGTATTTTGAATATATTTTTAAACCCGCATTACACGATGTAGCGACCAATATTGGACTTCTACGAAGCCAAAAACATAAAAAAATAATTACACGTTTAATAGACATTATACAGAATTAGTTTCGTATGCTGAGAATGGTTAATTTTCGCCAAATTTTCGTTAAATTTTTCGCCGAAAATACCCCATTTCGACTGCAAAATTTGCCTTGATTTGACA
>JBEAVK010000393.1:0-5299 GCA_041160955.1 Bacteroidota bacterium | reverse complement strand
ATTAATTAGCATTTTGAACTTGGTCTTTTCCGCCTATACATCCCCATTTTTTCGTTAGATAGTACCGCTATCTGCCTTAAAAATGGCTCATCTAGCCGAAAAATACCTGCGTTCAATTATGCAATTAATTATGTCCAAATACTTAACTGCGAAAGCATGAAGTCTTGCCATTTGTTAGTTTCAAATAATACATATATCTTTGTGAAAGAAACTTACGTATCCTTCAACTTTCATTTACGAAAGACTAGTACCAATTTTAACTTTCAAACTATTTTCATCAAACCAATTTCATTATTATGCCATTATATGTAAATCCATTCATGAGTTTAATATAAAGATATTTTAACCGGCATGGCATACTGAAATTTTCAAAACATCTTAAAAATGACTAAACAAATTCTATTCATTTATCTTATTTCATGCTTCGGTTTTCTCGCTCACGCTCAGACCCGTTTGACCGTATTATTGGGTAGTGAAGTTTCAAGTTTTGGTTTTTACGAAGAAGCATCCGATTTCATTACATATAACTCAAAGTACACGCATTGGCCAGTTTACACGGCGGGGGTGGGCATAGAAAAATATTTGGGGCATCGTTTCGGGCTATATATGGAAGGACATATCAGCGTCAAGAATATAGTGGATGCCCATGATAGAGGAATTGCAGGATTCAGTTATCTAAAATTCAGGCATATTAGACTTTTGTTACAAGGCGTGTATCACTTGAATGAATCTTTAGAAATAAGATTAGGACCTTGTCTGAACTACAACCATAAATTTTATCAATCACACTATAAGAAAGGACACGACATAAGTCGTTTTTCGCAGGGCAGACACCAATTGGGGCTCTCCAGTTGTGTAAATTGGGTAATTGAAAAACATATTGTAATGGGCATATATGGAATTTATGGCACGGATTGGCTATTCAAAGACCAAATCCGCGCTTCCGGGGTGGTTCCTTTTAATACTTTAGGCATGCAATTAGGTTACCGCTTTTAGCGGTTTCCCCTTCTACCCCCCACACCCGGCGGCGGTCCATTAGATCCACCACCACCATTTCCACCATTGTCTTGCTCCTGACCCGCTACATTATTATCCAAGAACCGCCAACTGATCCCAATTCGGAACGATGCACGGTTTTGTGGATGATTGGCGGTGAGGTACAGGTTACTGGTTTTGTTCCACAGCGGAGCCATATTTTCAAAGCGGAAATACAGGCGGAAGGTTTGTATTTTTACACTTAGGAAAGCATCGAGCCACGGGTAGGGTTTTTGTTCAAAAGTATCCTGCAATTGGAACTGACCAATCATAGGCTGGTAAGCATCGGGTTGGAAAGCACTATTGATCCGAAAATCCACGCCGGCATTGGCCAGTAGTTGTTTTTTGAACAAACGACCTTCTACATACAGGCTGTTTTTAGAAAACCAATTGGGCAGTCGTACCACCGCTTTATTATTGATTTGCTGCAATGCAACGGTGTTTTCCGAGTGTAATCGTCCAAAATGAAACGATTGGCGTGCTGCCAACTGGCTCACCTGAATCGGTCTGCCAGATTGCATTGGGAATCCTAATTGGTTGAAATACAAATAGTTATTTACGATATGATTGGCCGCTGACGCTTGAAATCCAATACTTGGAATATCATAAGTGGCGGAAATAGAATTTTCTACTACCTTATTAAAACTATTGCTCCAAATGGGGTTGGCAGCAGAAATGAGGCGGGCGTGGATCAAATCTGGTGGGCGGCGCTGGCTCAAAAGATTGGCTTTCAAAATACCTATTTTACCCAAATCCAGCAGTAATGTCCCTTGTAGGCGGTACTCTCCGGTATTGGCCAAAATGCCTAAATCTCCATCACCCACAATCGCCATGCGTTCGGTCGGTTTAATGGCCAGTTTGCCCGTCAAAAACAGGTTATTGACGATAGAATCGGGGAGTGGTTCGCGGTACAAATTGATAAAAGAGTGCCGGATACCCACTGTGATCCGCCCTGCTTCGGAATTGTTCTTTTTCTTGCGTAAGGTGCTGACGGTAACGTGGTTATTGAGCCGTTGCAGGTCGTAATAATGCCGCACACCGCGTATATCTCTCAGGTAAGGCGCGTAAAATACCTCCTCCAGCGTGGTGTCATTTACCTTGGGGGCATTTTTGTCGCTAAATTTCCACGATTCCGTGACGTAGTTCAGCGTATGTGCCAGTTGGAGTTGGTTTCTTGCCTTGCCAATCGTGGTGTATTGTGTAAACTGGAGATCGCCGCGTCTAAATTTATTCTTGGCTTCATTTTCAAAAAGCACGGGAACACTAATGGGTTGCGAAAACAAATCGGAGGCAAAAAACGCGGTGCTGACGATACCGCCATTATTTTCCGATTGGTTGGTATTGGCGGTATAAATGAGGAATATTTCGTAATTTTTGCGGATAGGCCACCAAATACCTGCTGCAAACGCGCTGTGTTTGTTGCGTTGAAAGCGGTATTCGCCCAGATTATTGATCGTTTGGTATTGCAATGAAAAATTGAGGCCACCCGAAAAGGTACGCGACAGCCGAATAAAAGATGCGGCATCGCGCTGTGTGCGTCCCCGCGAAAAACCGGCGTGGCTGTAGGTACGTGCGTGGCGGTAAAAACGAAGGTTATTCGGGTTTAACTGGTAAATATCATAAGCGTGCATACCCGTTTCAAAACCAATTCGGGACAGTGGGGCAAAGCCTAATGGCCGCGCTGCCGAGCCCAAATTGCCCAAATGTGCGTAATCAAAAATCCCTTGTTTACGGGCAGGATCGTACATCCTAAAATCGCCATCGGGCATGGTATCATTGGCAAAATGCCGTGTAGCAGGATCAATCACCAGCACGTATTGCACGGGTAATGTATCGGCGGGGTTAATTTCGCCCGGTAAAACAAGTGGCCGGGAAGTGCTGCTCGCTGCTTCCTGTGCCATTAAAAAATGATTGTTTGCACCCGTCAGGATGCAAACAATCGTAAGGTATTTTATGATATATTGAAGTTTGATCGTCAATTTATTATGCTATTTAAGCAAGAAATTTAATTCATCCGTATCATCAAAACGTAGCAACAAACGAATCGCTGCTTTGATCTTAGATTACCCGCAAATCAACACCTTATTCCACTGCTTTTATCAATGCAGGACTCATACCCATCGACGAGAAACCGCCATCGTGGTAGAGGTTTTGCATCGTCACATATTTAGTATAATCGCTAAACATCGCTATGCAGAAATTGGCGCAATCGACGGCGGGTGCATTACCCAATGGCGACATGGTTTCGGCATAATTAAAAAACTCGTCAAACCCTTTTACGCCTTTGCCTGCGGTGGTCATGGTGGGCGATTGTGAAATGGTATTCACCCGAACATTTTTTGCCGTGCCATAATGGTAGCCAAAACTACGCGCAAAAGACTCCAACAATGCTTTAGATTCAGCCATTTCGGAATAATCTGGGAAAACGCGTTGTGCGGCAATATAAGATAGTGCCATAATGCTGCCCCAATCGCTGATGGCATCGAGTTTCCACATGACTTGCATCATTTTATGGAAAGAGATCGCGCTGACATCGAAGGTTTTGAGCATCCACTCGTGGTTGAGGTCGGTGTAACTTTTGCCTTTGCGGACATTGACCGACATACCGATGGAGTGGAGTACAAAATCTACTTTACCACCAAAGTGTTCCATACTTTTGGTAAATAGATTTTCCATATCTTCCATGGAAGTAGCATCTGCGCCAAAAACGGGCGCATTACATTTTTTAGCCAATTCGTTGATTTCGCCCATACGCATAGCAACGGGTGCATTGGTGAGCACAATTTGCGCGCCTTCTTCTACGCAGCGTTCTGCCACTTTCCAGGCAATACTTTCGCTGTTTAAAGCGCCAAAAATAATTCCTTTTTTTCCTTTAAGTATCATCTATTATAAATGATTGATGTTAAGTGATCATTACTTCGCACGTGGCAAAGGTACTTTACTTTTGTTGACGAAAAAATTTATCAAAAAATAAGACCTGAAAATCTACGGCATTGCTCCAGTAGTCGCGGTTATGCTCGCCGGGTCTTTCGGTGTATTCATGGGCTACTTTGGCTTCCAAAAGGCTTTGGTGCATGGCGCGGTTGACTTCTAGGAAAAAGTCGCCAGTGCCGCAATCAATGATCAAAGGTATAGCCGATTTTTGGAGCATTGGTACCATATTAATGGCGGAGACGGCTTCCCAATTATCCCAATTTTGGCTGGGTTTACCCAAAACGCCTTCCAAGTCCCAGTCGTTTTTTTTAAACGGCCTAAGATCCAAACCGCCACACATACTACCTGCTGCCCCAAATACATCGGGGTGTTTGGCGGCGAGTGTGATGGCACCGTGTCCGCCCATACTCAATCCGGCAATAGCGCGACCTGATTTTTCTGGTTGGGTATGGTAATAATAGTCGATATACGCCACTAATTCCTTACTTATATAGGTATCATAACGCACCGTAGAATCCACCGGACTGTCGAGGTACCAACTATCGTACCCGCCATCGGGGCACACAATGATCATTTGATACTGATCGGCGTGTTTTTTGAGTTGAGGTGCTTCACCGAGCCAACCTGCATAACTACCGCTCCAGCCGTGTAAAAGATACAAAACGGGATATTTATCGCCTTTAATAGTGTAATTTTCGGGTAAAATAACGATACACCTCGATGTTTTGTACATCGAAGGGCTAAAAATATCGAGGGTGTCCACTTGCGCCGCAGCGGCGGATGCGTATATCAAAACGGATAAAATAAGAGCAAATAGGTGCTTCATGGATATGGATTTAAGGCTGTATTTTAATTTAACATTTAACATTAAGCGTTTAACATTTAACATTAATGATTTAAAAATTTTAAATATTTAATGTTAAACGTTTAATGTTCAATTCAAATACAGCCAAGTCCCTTAATACAGTGTAAAATAAGTTTTTTGTAACTATCCAGCCGCCACCAAAAAATTCCCGGAGGGAATATATGTTTATAGGCTGAATATGGTAAATTGCCCAAATCCTGTAGGGATTTTATGTAAAAATGCGCAAAATAACATACATTCCCTACGGGAATTGAACCAGGTTTTCATTCCACCCTATAAACATACATTCCCTACGGGAATTTGGGTGGCGACTGGGCAGTTGCATTTTTTTTACATATGTAGCATGCTTTTCCACCACAAAAGAACACAAAGACGTAGATTGGACGCTTTGCTTTTTTTCAGAACACAAAGCGTTATGTACACTGAAGTGTACGTTTCCTCATTGTATCCTAACTTGTAATTCAG